>NZ_CAMFKT010000009.1:0-176075 GCF_945957325.1 Enterobacter sp. PL1 | reverse complement strand
ATGCATACAGTCAATGAGCGAGTGAGGGTGCATTTATGCCTCGTCAACTGGATATTCGTGCTGCTTTTATTGCGGCCATACAGCAAAACCCGAAGGGCTATCTCTGTCTGCATACAGACAAGTTCATCGCTGAACTGCAGGAGAGGCTTTGGCATTTCAGCCAGGCGGATGCAAATACATGGATCTAGCGATACCAGCCGGACTTCGCCGATAAGACGACAAACGGAAGCGAGAACCGGTACTGGATCCTGCGTAACATGGGGAGGGTTTTCTAATGGGATTTCCATCGCCAGCTATGGATTACCAGGAGCAGCGCATGACGATAGATGTTATCTGTGGTGTAGACAACAACTGCCGGGTTATTGAAACTTTATGCGGCTGGGCCGTTATCAAAGTCAGTCTGAATCCAGAAAGAGGGGATACGTTGCTGGTTAGCATGGATGGGAGAAACCAGTTTGTGAAGCTACTGGGTCAGGCACTTATAACAGAAGAGGGTGAGGCGATCGAAGGAGAAGCCTTGAATGATGTTACGGTGCTCGGCGTTCTTACAAAATACGCTTAACTAGGTTAAAGACGATAAATCGCCTGTAATGTAGCGTGTAAATGTCGGTGGTTATTCCCCCATTTCCCCTATTTTTTTCATTAAGTTACATGCTGGCTGTTGTGAATGTTGCTGAGAGATCCTCTTACTAAAATGGTTATCAAAACCAAAAAATAATTAAGTACAATCATCAGGTTAGCATGTGCCTAAAAATGTGTGACGAGAGCAATATTTCAGATATTTTTACTTAAAAATCAATGCATCATGAATGATTTCATGAAATACTGCTGCGTCATATGGAATGGTTCGAAGCCGCAGACCTGATCGTTAAAGGTATGGAAGGTGCGATCAACGCGAAAACCGTCACCTATGACTTTGAACGTCTGATGGAAGGCGCTAAGCTGCTGAAATGCTCAGAGTTTGGCGACGCGATTATCGCGAACATGTAATCCAGATTCTGGGTTAAACAAGAGCGGGGGCCTGAGGGTTCCCGTTTTTTTTGCCTCTGCCCGCGGGAGACAACCCGATGTTAGCCACTGTCCTTATCACTGTCGTTGCACTTATTCATCTCTACATTCTTGTGCTGGAAATGTTCCTGTGGAATACCAAAACAGGGCACAAGGCCTTTAATCTGCGTCCTGATTTTGCACGCGACACCCGCGTGCTGGCGGCGAATCAGGGGCTGTATAACGGGTTCCTGGCGGCGGGCCTGCTGTGGAGCCTCTGGCTCGGCGAAAACGGGATTCAGGTGGCCATCTTCTTCCTGACCTGCGTGCTGATCGCCGGGCTTTTTGGCGCAGCCACCGCCAGCCGTAAAATTTTGTACGTGCAGGCCATTCCCGCGCTCGCTGCGCTGCTTGCGTTACTCATCTGAAGCAATGCTTTGGTTGAGATAATGCGTCCGATATACTCGTGACGTTACCTTTATTGACCAGAGACGAGACTGTTATGCGCAACGATATCCCCCTGAAATATTATGACATTGCCGATGAGTACGCGACGGAGGCCGCAGAGCAAGTCGCGGAATCAGAGCGCGACGCGCTGGCACACTATTTCCAGCTGCTGCTCACCCGCTTAGCGAATAATGAGGAGATCAGCGAGGAAGCCCAGCAGGAGATGGCCACAGAAGCCGGGATCCGTGCGGGTCGCATTGATGATGTTGCGAACTTCCTCAATCAGTGGGGAAATGAATAGCCTGCCTCAAAAACCGTTATGGTGATGCTTTGCGATACAGCTCAGCATCACGCTATCGGACCACATGCATTTTTTCCGCAGAATAGGCGAAGCGGGTTTATCGACAAACAGCGCGAAAATAACGATCAGAAAAAAGAGTACCGCTGGAAAAACTAAGGATAATTTCACGTTTTTAACCAAAATAAGAGTGTGCTTCAGGGGAATCTACCGTCTGAATATGACGACTATATGGTTTGGCGGAAAAAATGGAAACGTCCGAGTGTAAAAAAACGAGCAGGACAGGCTTCAGGTTAGGGGGCGACGCCGGTGAGTCGCTTCGCCAGCTCGCTCCGGGTGAGTGCTTTTGAAAAATACCATCCCTGGATCAGCGCGTCGGGATATCTGTTCGCAATAAAGCGATACTGAGTTTCATTTTCCACGCCCTCGAAAACAAGGGTTTTATTCAACTTCGCGAGGGCATCGCTGAAGATAACAAAGATGTTTTGCTTATAATCTTCGCTGATGCCATCCACCAGCGATTTGTCAATTTTGATTTCATCATATTCAAGCTGCGACAGCCGCGCCAGATTTGAATTTTGTACGCCGAAATCATCGATTGAAATTTTAACGCCAAGCGATTTTAGTTCCTGGCAGAATCCCTCAAGGATATTCGCCGCGGAAACGGCTTTCTCAGAAAGCTCGACCTTCATCAGGGAAAGGGGAAGGTTGTTGACTAAGCACTCGCGACGCAAAATGTTAATAAACTGTCCGTCTTCAATTTCTTTCCGCCCAACGTTGATTGAAACGATCAGCTGATGCTTAATCGCCAGCGGGGCAATTTCTGAGAGCGATTTACCGATAACATTGCCATAATATCTTTTATACAGCCCGATTTTCTTAATTAATGGGATAAACAGCTCCGGCGAGACGTCTCCGTGTTTTTGATCGCGCCATCGCGACAGAACTTCCACGCCCACGATTTTTTGATCGCGAATGCGAATAACAGGCTGATAATTAACGCTGAAGGTATTCGTTATCACGGCTTTGATCAGCGTACGTTCCAGCGAAAAACGGTCTTCATGGATACGGAAGACAAATAACGTTATCGCGACCCAGATAAAGTAGAGAATGATCGCGAGAAACGTCAAGATAAACGGGGGTAACGAGGCCAGTCCCGCATCGTGATGTTTTACAATCACGCATAAATCCCACACGGCGCTGCACTGTGTAATGGTCAGGGTGAACAACGTGGAGTGCAGCCAGCTCCGCGCTCGCAGGTCGGGGGCAGCCGAAAAAAAGATCCGGCCAAAGTCCTTTGTGGTGGCACTCAGAGAATAGCTTGCGGTCACCGGGGTGAATTTATCGTAAGCATACCGGGAGGTGAAGATAATAATATTATTATAAATGGCCGCATTGCCCGTGAAAAAATCTTTTCTAGAAAACTGCGCGAGGAGAAAACCTCTCGGCGTTTTATGCAGTTCCGCAGGAAGTGGAACGGGCGTCGCGAGTTTACCCCAAAAAGCGGTACAGGTAATTTTTCCTTTTTCAATAAAACCGATATCGCCGAAATAGAGGTTGTTAAGCTTTATTTGTCTGTAGCTATCCAGGCTGGTTTTATCACACCCCTGCGTCGTTATGCTTTTAAGGCCCAGCGCCACGTTTTGGGACAGGTCTTCGGAATAATGTAAAAGGGTCCGGGATATTTCAAGCTGTTTGGTTTTTTGCTGACCAAGGATAACCGCATTGACCGCATAAAGAGACAGGATGACCAGAAGCGTTGAAACGATCGCAACGGCAATGCGCTTTTTCATTTTCCGGTTATCCTGTCCGCTCCCTGAATTCATAAATCTTAACACAGCCTGGGCAAGGCACAAGCCTGATAGTCACGCCGGGTGAGCAAATTCGGGCGGATGAACTCATACGAAAGCATCAGTTTTTTAAGACAATTCTCAGCTAAGCTATTTTCATTGCGATCGGCAACGTCAGGTAAACCACGGGTTCTTCTTTCAGATCCTTCATGCTTGTTTATTCTATTAAGGAAAACATCGCGCGCAACGTGATGATCCCTATTCTCAGTGCCCTGTTTCTTTTTCTGATCGGCATACTGATTATTAACTGGCAGTTATGGCAGATGGCGAAAATGAATAACGTTCATACCGCCACGGTAAGCACCCAGAAAATAGAAAGCATTTTGTCGGAAGCCGTCAGTGCGGCCAGCACGGCGAAGCACGTTGCGGAGCAGGGGTGTACCAGTAGCGGGCAGCTGGCGCTGGGGACAGAAGCTGCGCTAAAACCGCATCTGCGCGCCATCATGATCCAGCAGCAGGGGCAAATCATCTGTACATCCCTTCCGGGGAATGGCGTATTGACTGTTCATCCGGAGACGCTACCTGAAAAAAAATTAATGCTGCTCCCCGGTAATCGACTGGTGAACGGGATCCCGGTACTTGTCTTCCAGATGCCCATCGCAGGCGGGCGCATCATCGTCAGCGTCAGTGATGCGCATTTGCAGGACGTCATCGCGAATGCATCAAACAGCGTTGACCTGGGGTTGGTTGTCGGCGAAAGCATGTTTACGCGCAACGGTGACGTGACCGGCTGGAAAGCGGCCTCGTGGACGGGTTCACTTACGGCATCTTCGCAATTCCCCTTTAGTCTGGCCTGGCAACCGCCTGCCTTTTTTAGCCTGACGCGGCTACTGCACCAGGGCTGGAGCCTGATACTGCTGATTCTCGCGCTATCCCTGGCGGTGGGCATTTTGATCCGCCGATACAAGGGAAAAAGCACCACCTTTGAAGACGATTTGCGTAAGGCCATTTTGCAGGGAGAGATCGTGCCTTACTACCAGCCGATCGTGAACGGGGACACCGGCGGGTTATACGGGGTTGAAGTCCTGGCAAGGTGGAAGCATCCAAAGTCTGGGTTTATCCCGCCGGATGTCTTTATTCCGATTGCTGAACGTAGCGGGTTGATTATTCCGCTGACCAAAGGCTTGATGGCGAAAGTGGTCACACAGCTTAAGCCGCTGTTGCCGAAGCTACCGGATGGGTTCCATATCGGGGTGAACATCAGCGCCAGACACATTGATGCCCCTTCTTTCCTCGGTGACTGTCGTCTCTTCGGCAAGGGGTTTCAGGGTAAAGCCGTGAAGCTGGTTCTCGAGGTGACCGAGCGTGAACCGTTGATCGATAATCCTCATCTGGTGGAAAACCTCAACGCGCTGCATAACGCCGGTTTTGTCATTGCACTGGATGATTTTGGTACGGGGTATTCCGGGCTGTCATGTCTTAATGCGCTTGCCATAGATTATATTAAAATTGATAAAAGCTTTGTTAACCGGGTTTCTGAGGAGAAGGACTCAACGATCCTGCTGGACTGCGTTATTGACCTGGCGAAAAAACTCTCATTGCGTATCGTGGCCGAAGGTGTAGAAACGAAAGAGCAGCTGGAGTATCTCAACCGTAATGAAATTACCCTGTTGCAGGGGTATTATTTTGGTAAACCCGTCTCCTATATCGATTTTATTAAAGTCATTTTATCTAAGCCCAGGGAGGCCGTGATGCTGTAAAACGTCAGGCGCTGTAAAAAAATCAGGAATAGAGCGGGTTGCCTGGCGGTGAAACACAAAATAAAGACGAGCTTCTGTTGTATGCTTAAGTGCAATTCATTTTCCTCTTATCCTGAGCTTTGTTACAGTGACAAGAGTTGTCAGCCAGGGATATCAGGCGTGATAAGGTGGAAAAGCTCGTGCATGTGAAAAATACTTTTTACACAACAACCATTACCGTCATCATTGTCTCATTGATCATCTCGCTGGCGCTTGCCGTCCAAATTGCCACGTCCAGACAGCAGTCAATCCAGCAAATTAATACCAGCGTCGCTAATCTTAGCCACACCCTGGATGTTTATACTGAAGGGATCATGCGCCAGAGTGAAATGTTAATTACTACCGTTTCCGACATAATCGAAATTTATGGCATGACCCCGCAGCAGGCGACCAATATTCAGCACATGATCCATAATCAGGATAACCTTCTTACCCAGATTAATAATGTGGTTGTTTACAACGCTCAGGGCGATATCTTCACCGCGCTGCATGAAAGTTTCACGGGGCCACGCAAAGGCTCGGACAGAGAGTTTTTTATCTATCACCAGGAAAATAAAACTCAGCAGGTCTTTATTGGGGAGCCGGTGGTAAGCAGAACCAATGGCAAATGGGTTATCACCCTCAGTCGGCGCCTTGAAACCCAGTCCGGGGCATTTAACGGTGTCGTGGTGGTGACGCTCGGTATTGAAAATTTTCTGGCACTCTACGGGCAGATTAATATCGGCCACTCGGGCGTCATCGGCTTAACGACGCAATCAGGCGTGCTGCTGGTCCGTTATCCCTTTAAAAATACCTATATCGGCACGATTGTTTCTGATTCACCGCTCTTCAGGAAATATCTCAAAGTACAAAATACGGGGATAGCCAGCTCCATCTCACGGTTTGATAAAATCGAGCGCATTTATGCCTATGAGAAAAACCGACGCTACGGACTGGTCACCACAGTGGCCGTCAGCATTGATGAAGCCCTTGCCCCCTGGCGCAAGCAGGCAATTCAGCTGGCGGTACTCATTTTCGTGTTTACGGCGATACTCATCGTGGCGTCGTACTTCCTGTATTCCGACCTGTCCCGAAAAACACGGGATAACAAAGCGCTGAAGATTATCGCTTCAGAAGATGCGTTGACCGGGCTGTACAACCGCCGCGTCTTTGATGAAAAAATCCTCTCGGAAATTGCTACGTGCGCCGCGCATGACGCGCCGATTTCGGTACTGATCGTGGACGTGGACTACTTCAAAAAATACAACGATAACTATGGTCATCCTGAAGGGGACCGGTGTCTGGCAATGCTCGGAAACAGCCTCAGGGAGAGCCTTACCCGTGATAATCAGCTTGTGGCGCGCTACGGCGGAGAGGAGTTTGCGCTGATATTGCCGGATGCGGATATTCAGGAGGCACTTCGTCTGGCCCAGACGATTATTCGCAATGTGTTCTCGCTGCAAATCGCGCATGCCTTTAGTCCCTTCGGCCGGGTGACGGTAAGCGTCGGAATTTCCACCGCCCGTGCCGTCGACATTGCAGGCAGCCAGCAAAATATCATTATTGCCGCAGACCAGGCGCTCTATCAGGCGAAACGCGCGGGACGTAACCGGTACGCGTTTGTTGGGGTATGAGCAAAAAAAAGCCCACTCAGGAGTGGGCAAAAAATACTGGAAGCAATGTGAGCAATGTCGTACTGAATACCTGAGTGTTTCTCTCAACTATTCAGTGTTGAGAAAGATAATCTTTCTCAACAAAAGATGCAACCCCACAGTTTCTGTGGCCCGTACATTTTTTTGATGAATAATTCCCCACTCTCTCATTGTGATGCTTATCACAAATTTCCTTTCTGGAATCCTGTGCTATCCTTTTTTGTGTCGTTGATTTAATGACAAAAACCATACAGAGAGGAAAGTTATGGGAATTTTATCCTGGATTATCTTTGGGCTTATTGCGGGTATTCTGGCGAAGTGGATCATGCCGGGCAAAGATGGCGGTGGGTTTATCGTCACCGTAATACTGGGTATTGTCGGCGCGGTAGTCGGCGGCTGGATCAGTACGCTGTTCGGTTTTGGCAAGGTCGATGGCTTTAACTTCGGCAGTTTCGCCGTCGCGGTGATCGGTGCGCTGGTTGTTCTGTTTATCTACAGAAAGATCAAAAGCTAAGGTCTGAAAGCGTTGAAAAAGGCTGCCAGATGGCGGCCTTTTTACGTACTGGCGTTTACCACCAGCCAAGCTGCGTGCCGGCAAACGCCGCGATGGCAACGATCAGCATAATGACGGTTGTCTTCCGCATTTATGCCCCCGGCGCCGCGTAACCGCCGACAAAAAACCACGCTAAAAATACCACCGCCGTTATAAATATAACGACCGGGAAGAGGATCCCTATTCTCATACCATCACCTGTTTCGGTTTCTGTAACGCCGTAGAGTGTACGGGGTTAATCAATGGTGAGAAAGCGTGATTTGCTTTTTCCTTTCTTATCCTGATACATCGCGACATCCGCAGCGCGTAACGCGCTGTCAGGATCGGTTGCGGCAGGGTCCACTTCGATCACGCCGAAGCTGGCGCCCGGATAAATAATATGAACGCTGCCCAGCCAGTATTCGCCAGCGATGCAGGCGCTGAGGCGCGTTTTGAGCAGCGTAAGCTGCGCGTTATCCCCGTCCTGGTGGGGCTGGCTTAGCGACGCCACCAGAAATTCATCCCCGCCCAGACGACCGATAATATCGTCCTGCTGTTTCTCTTCCGTCAAACGCTTGCCCACTTCTATCAGGAACTGGTCGCCAGCCTCGTGGCCGTAACGATCGTTAATCAGTTTGAAGTCATCCAGATCGATGAACGCGATGATGGCGTTACGCTTAAGATGCCGGGCCAGAGAAAAGAGGGTGGTCAGATCTTCAAAAATGGCGCGACGGTTGGGTAAACCGGTAAGGGCATCCGTATAGGAGTGCGCGATGAGGGCCGCATTGGCTTCGCGAAGCTGGGTGACCAGCGACTCTTTCTGAATGGACTGGGCGATCAGCCCGGCGAAGAGCTTCAGAACCTGTTCGCCGCGCTCGCTCAGCGGCTTTCTGGCCGTGCTGGTGGCACAGAGCGTTCCGTAAAGTGAACCATCCGCAAGATGGACAGGAATACTCATGTAGGTGGTAATGCCAAGTGCTTTCGCTGCTTCACACTCGGGCCAACGCTCGGGCACGTCATTGCTGAATATCGTGTCACTATCCAGCGCGCGCTTGCACAGCGTCTCATCCCATGGGACGCTCAGCCCCTCCGGGATCGTCATCTGCTTGCTGTTGCGGGCGTAGAGGATGTGCTGCAGCCGCGCCTCGATATCCACCTTCGTCAGGTAGGTCGACTCCATGTCGGTGACAATTTCCAGCATCTCCAGCAGCTGGCGAACGAGGCTTTCAAGGGATTGCTCGGTGGCAAGGGTTTCTGAAACGCGAGCGAGGATAAGATCCGACATGACGTAGAATGACTCCCAGGCAGAAGACGTCTGCATCTGCATGTTATGCTGAATTTTTAGGCTTCAGACATAGTAAAACATGAATACATAAAATTTAATATATGCAGGGGGCGGGCAGCAGGCGAGAAAAAAAGCCCCGTTGTTGAGACCGGGGCAAAGACATCTTGATTACGGAATGATGTTCTCTGGTCATATCGAGAACATGCCACACTATAGTGCTGAAAAGTGCAGTTAAAATGGAGAAATCATGGAGAACGTGGCGATGACCCGTTACCCTTAGACTCTGATGACGTCAAAAGGATCAATGAGATGAGATTTCTGCTTCTGGCGCTGGCGCTTCCCCTGGCCGCCTGCACCGCCAAAACCACGCCACCTGATGCACCGAAACCGCCGCACGTTATCGGTATGGCGAACCCAGCTTCCGTCTACTGTCTGGAGAAAGGCGGGGAACAGGTCCCGGTTCAAAGCCCGCAGGGCGTGCGTACCGAGTGCAAATTACCGGGCGGCGAAGTGATTGATGAATGGACGCTCTATCGTCGCGACCATCCGCAACCCGCCAGGTGACAAAGTAATATTGCCTGCGATACACTTCTCTTTAAGATTATTCTTAGCCAGTTCCTGGCGTTCGTTATCGTGAGAGAAGTATGTTTCAGCTAAAACCGGGCAGCATGGCGATGATCGTTGGCGCCCGCACGGCGTCAGGCCGTCGCAATATTGGTAAATCCGTTGAGCTGTTTGGCCTTTGCCAGCCTGGCCTGCGTTTTGTTAACCCGGTCAACGGCGTGATGACGCAATTACCGGTCACCGCAGATCGCGCGCTTTGGCTGGTGACGGGTGATGTCTACGCCTTTGACAACCAGCACGGCTTTGCGTTTGTCCGCGCCGAACATCTGATGCCGCTCACCCCGGATGAAGCGCCGCAAATTCTGGATGAACTGACGATCGGCTGATCACAGATGGCGCAGCCAGTCGGCTAAGACCAGAGCGTGATTTTGCTCCGTGTTTTTGGCAGCAAAGAGCAGGGTGACGGTCTGCCTGCGCGCCAGCGTCGCCAGACGCACGCCCTCGTCAGCCTGCTGCGCCAGCTCTTCCCGATAGGCCTGACTGAAGGCGGTGAAATCAATCGTGTCGCTGTGAAAGGCCTTTCGTAGTTCATTCGAAGGCGTGAGCGCTTTACACCATTCGTCATACGCGAGATCCGTTTTCTTCAGCCCGCGCGGCCACAGCCTGTCCACCAGTATCCTATAGCCGTCGTCAGGGCTTGCCTGTTCGTATACCCGTTTGCACTGAATCATGATTCCACCCTCCCAATTTAAGGTATTGTGATAATTGCAAAAGATCGGTAGTCTGAGGTTCCTTATGTTATCTGATAATACTCTGGCATAAGGAACCTTTCATGGAACACCTCCCGGTTAAAACAACGCTGCGCATTGCGCTGGTTGGCGATTACAATCCCAATGTTATTGCGCATCAGGCTATCCCGCTGGCCATTGACGACGCCGCCGCAGTGCTTGACCTCACCGCCGATTACGACTGGCTGGCCACGACGGAGCTAACAAGCGCTGAAGATCTGGTGGGCTACGATGCCATCTGGCTGGTTCCTGCCAGCCCCTATAAAAACACGGCGGCCGCTTTTATTGCCGCGCGCTACGCCCGTGAGAACGGCATCCCGTTCCTGGGCACCTGCGGCGGGTTCCAGCATGCGCTGATTGAGTATGCCCGAAACGTGCTGGGCTGGGCTGATGCGGCACACGCTGAGACGGATACCGAAGGCACCATGGTGATTGCGCCGCTGACCTGCTCGCTGGTGGAAAAAACGGATGCCATTGAGCTGCGCAATAATACGCTGATCGCCAAAGCGTACGGCAAGCCCGAAATTGAAGAGGGGTATCACTGTAACTATGGCGTGTCGCCGGCGTTTGCGCAGGCGCTGGAAAGCGGTGATATGCATGTGACGGGCTGGGACGATCGGGGTGAAATCCGTGCCGCGGAGCTGGTGACGCACCCGTTCTTCGTGATCACCTTATTCCAGCATGAACGTGCCGCGCTGGAAGGACGCCCGGTCGTGCTGGTGCAGGCGATGCTGCGCGCAGCGCGCGGGTAAAAAAGGCAGACCCGGTGGTCTGCCTGAGGATTTAACGGGGCGCGATCTCCCGGTCTCGCCCGGCTAACACACCGCAGATAGCCATTATCACAGCGGCCAGCGCACAGCCCAGAAGCGGGATTTGCCAGTCTCCTGCGGTATCGTGAATTTTCCCCATCAGCGGCGGGCCGCAGGCGGCAAGCAGGTAGCCAATCGACTGTGCCATTCCGGAGAGCGCCGCCGCCTGGTGCGCAGAGCTGGCGCGCAGGCCGATGAACGTCAGGCCGAGGATCATTGTTGCCCCTGTGCCAAAGCCAAACATCAGCGTCCACATCACCGCCATTCCGGGCATAAACCATAATCCTGCCGCGCTTATCGCGCACATCAGGGCCACTAAGCCTGCGATCGCTCGCTGATCTTTCAGGCGGTGGAGGATCAGCGGAACGGCGAGTCCCGGCACGGCCGTGGCCAGCTGCAACAGACCGTGCACCGAACCGGCCTGCGCTTCGCTGAAGCCGTGGCTCAGCAATATCGCCGGCAGCCAGCCGATGATGACGTAGTAGATCAGCGAGTTAATTCCTAAAAAGAGCGTCACCTGCCAGGCGAGGGCCGAGCGCCAGAGCGCGCGGTTTTGCAGCGCGCCTGCGCCCGTTACCGTTGCGACGTGTTTCTGACGCCACTGCGGCAGCCAGAGCAGCAGTGCGACCAGCGGAAACGCCATCAGCATCAGCAGCGCGCCATGCCATCCCGCGCTCCCCTGTGCAAGGGGAACGATCATTGCTGAGCCAAACGCCGCCGAGACTCCCATCGTCAGGGAATAGGCGCCGGTGAGCTTCGCCACCTGGCCCGGAAAATCACGCTTAATTAATCCCGGTAACAGCACATTACCGAGCGCAATACCGCAGCCGACGATCGCCGTTCCGATGAAAAGCAAAGCGGCGGAAGGCAGCGAGCGAACGGCAATCCCGGCGCAAATGAGCAGCAGGGCGATAAACAGGCTGCTCTCCATGCCGATACGCCGGGCAACGCCTGCGGCGAGCGGCGAGACAAGGGCGAAAGCCAGCAGGGGCAGGGTGGTCAGCAGACCGGTTTGCGCCGTGCTTAAGCCATAATCAAGACGAATGGTATCGAGCAGCGGCGCTGCGCCAGTAAAGGTGACGCGAAGCGTGGTGGCAATCATCAGGATGCCTGCAATCAACAGCGCGCCGTGTTTTCCTGAGGTGCGAATAGCAGTAGTCATTATGTTCTCATACGTTCAAGCGAGCGCACACAATACCGATTTTCTCAGCGGTTGAAATCAGGCTAAAATGACAGTTTATCGCTCATATCGGACAAACTGATGATTGGTCTGGGACTGGAAGGCTACGATCCGGATAGCCAGTACGATGCAGCCGTCGCATTTCGCATTCAGGTAGTGGCGGAGGAACAATATATTCCGCTTCATCATCACCGTAAGGGGCAGCTGATTCTGGCCCTCGGCGGCGCAATCACCTGTGAAGTGGAAAATGCCATGCTGATGGTGCCGCCCCAGTATGCCGTCTGGATCCCCGGACAGATGCCGCACAGTAACAGGGCCACGCCGGGCGCGCAGCTCTGCTTTTTGTTCATTGAGCCGGGGGCTGCCAGCCTGCCCGAGCGCTGTTGTACCCTGAAAATTTCCCCCCTGGTGCGGGAGCTGATTTTATCGCTCGCGGAAAAATCACGTGAACAGCTGCAGCTCGCGGCCACCTCGCGTCTGGTGGACGTCCTGTTTGACGAGCTGCCGCTCCAGCGACAGGAGCATCTGCAGCTGCCCGTGTCGCCCCATCCCAAAATCAGGCTGATGAGCGAGAAGATGGCGGAAGAGCCCGCCGCCTGGCAGACGCTGGCGCAGTGGGCGAGCCACTTCGCCATGAGCGAGCGCAACCTGGCGCGGCTGGTAGTGAAGGAGACCGGTCTGAGCTTCCGCCGCTGGCGTCACCAGCTGCAGCTGATTGTGGCGTTACAGCATTTAATAAGCGGCAAATCGGTGCAGCAGGTGGCCCAGTCACTGGGCTATGACTCGACCACCGCGTTTATCACCATGTTCAGGAAGGGACTGGGCCAGACGCCGGCGCGTTATATGGCCAGCCTGACTACGACTTCCCAATAAACAGCGAGACAAGGCCTGCCGCAATCAGCGGGCCGACCGGCACGCCGCGAAAGAGCGCCACGCCCAGCACGGTGCCCACCAGCAGGCCCGCCACCAGCGAGGGCTGGCTACTCATCAGCGTGACGCCGCGTCCGCCCAGCCATGACACAAAAATCCCCACCGCGATCGCCACCAGCGATTTCCAGTTTACAAACGAGTGCAGCAGCGTTGAGGCGGGAAGCGTGCCGCTGGCGATGGGCGCCATCACCCCGATGGTTAAGATGATGATCCCGATGGTGAGGCCTTGTTTTTCTATCCACGGGAAAAAGGTATTTAACGGAGTCACGCGCACAATAATCAGCACCAGAATCGAGATGGCAACGGTGGTGTTATGGCTGATAAAGCCGAGCGCGGCGAGTGCCAGAAGAATGAGCAGAGTAGGGTCAAACATTGGGAATCCTTGCCAGAATAATGGTCCTGTTTACTGTACGCGCAAACGCGGCAGAGAACAGTGTTAAAAAGATTTTATCGTTGTCATAACCTTGTCATTTACGCGGATTAAAACGAAAGCAGATATCGCAAAAGGGTCGCCATCATGAACGATCACATGTTTGTGGAAACGCTGATCATCTCCTCATCGTTTTTCGCTATTGCCGTTATTCTTGTTGCCTCCGTGCTGTTCCTGGAACGAAAAGGCTGACAGGGCGTCAGCCGTTGCAGTTAGGCTTTATGGAAGGTGACGAGCTCAGGACGGGCGATGCGCAGGTAATCCTGGGTATCCATAATCACGGATTTCTCCAGCAGGCCGGCGTTAAACGCGATTTCGTCAAAGCGCTCGAACAGCAGCGGGTCGGCAACCAGCGCCAAATCAGGATGGAAGCTAAAGGGCGGGATAGCGCCGAAAACGCAGGCGGTCAGGGCATCTACTTCGGCCGGGCTGGCGAGGGAGGCCTTTAGCCCGCCAAAATGGCTGGCAAGCTGGCTCAGGTCAGCCTGCAGGTCGGCGGCGAGGATCGCCAGAACATGTTTCTTTACGCCGTTTCCCTTCACCTTGCAGACCAGGGCTTTAGCGCCTTGCCGCAGGTCGGTTCCGCGAATTTCACTTACCGCTTCACATTTCCCGACCGCCTCGTGCTCCATGACGCGAAAACGCGCGCCCTGCTCGGTGAGTAAGGTAATGAGCTGCTGGTGGGTTCCTGTGCCAATAACGTCGTCAGTCATAACGATTTTCCCGGTGATAATCCAGTATGCAGGGGTCTACATTAGCACGGGATGAACGGGGTCGAAAGAAAACAGCCAGCGGGTTCGCTGGCTGTGGGATTATGCGTTGCTGGTAGCAGACTGCTTGTGGAACAGCTCCCTGAACACCGGATAAATGTCATCCTGGTCACGGATATGCTGCATGGCAAAATTATCGAACATCGACTGCAGATGCTCATACTCCCGCCACAGGGTCTGGTGCGCACGACGGGTGATTTCGATATAGCTGTAGTAACGCACCACCGGCAGAATTTTCTTCGCCAGAATCTCGTGACACAGCGGCGAGTCGTCGGCCCAGTTATCGCCATCCGACGCCTGCGCGGCATAAATGTTCCACTGTGCCGGGTCGTAGCGCTCTTTGACCACTTCATCCATCAGCTTCAGCGCGCTTGAGACGATGGTGCCCCCGGTTTCCTGCGAGTAGAAGAACTCATGTTCATCCACTTCTTTTGCCTGGGTATGGTGACGGATATAGACCACCTCGACGTTCTTATAGGTTCTGCTCAGGAACAGATAGAGCAGAATATAGAAGCGCTTTGCCATATCCTTGGTGGCCTGGTCCATCGAGCCGGACACGTCCATCAGACAGAACATCACCGCCTGGCTGGAGGGCTCAGGGCGTTTCTCGTAGTTCTTGTAGCGCAGGTCGAAGGTGTCGATAAACGGGACCCGTTCGATCTTCGCCCTCAGCTCTGCAATCTCTTTACGCAGGCGCTCCTCTTCCAGCAGTTGCGCCGGTTCCGTATTTTCCACCACCTTCAGGCTGCTCTCCAGCTCGCGCAGTTCGCGACGTTTGCCTGCCGTCATGGCCGTGCGTCGCGCCAGCGAGTTCTGCAGCGAACGCACGACGCTGATGTTGGCGGGCACGCCGTTGGCGGTATAGCCCGCGCGGTGGGTTTTATATTCATTAAGCTGACGATGCTGATTCTTTTTCAGATTCGGCAGCGCCAGGTCTTCGAACAGCAGGTCGAGATATTCATCTTTTGAGATCTGGAAAACAAATTCGTCCTGACCTTCACCGTCCTGGCTGGCCTGTCCCTGACCGCTTCCTGAACCACCGCCGCCGCCCTGAGGGCGCTCAATTCTGTCGTTCTGAACGAAGTGGTCATTACCTGGGTGTACGCGATGGCGCAGGCCGCCTCGCCCCTGATGAAACATCGGTTCGCTGATGTCATCGGTGGGGATGGAGACAGACTCGCCGCTGTCGACGTCGGTCACCGAGCGTTTGTTGATGGCCTCGGAGATAGACTGTTTAATTTGCGCTTTATAACGACGCAAGAAGCGCTGGCGGTTCACCGTGCTCTTGTTTTTGCCGTTAAGACGCCGGTCAATAAACCAGGTCATATACCCCCCGTACTGCATTTGCCAACTTGCATTTTGTAGGCCCGGCAGGCGCTAACCGCCGCCGGGCACTTGTTTTAAGACGATTTACGCACGCGCAGGTACCATTCGCAGAGCAGGCGGACCTGTTTGCGGGTGTAGCCTTTTTCCATCATACGGTCGACAAAATCGTCGTGTTTTTTCTGTTCATCGGTTGAGGTTTTGGCGTTAAACGAGATCACCGGCAGCAGCTCTTCGGTATTGGAGAACATTTTCTTCTCAATGACCGTGCGCAGCTTCTCGTAGCTGGTCCAGTTCGGATTGCGCCCGTTGTTATGCGCTCTGGCGCGCAGGACGAAGTTCACAATCTCATTACGGAAATCTTTCGGGTTGCTGATCCCGGCAGGCTTCTCGATTTTTTCCAGCTCCGCGTTCAGGGATTCACGGTCAAACAGCTGGCCGGTATCCGGGTCGCGGTACTCCTGATCCTGGATCCAGAAGTCAGCGTAGGTGACATAACGGTCAAAAATGTTCTGCCCGTATTCTGAATAGGATTCCAGGTAGGCCGTCTGGATCTCTTTGCCAATGAACTCGGCGTATTTCGGGATCAGGTAACCTTTCAGGAACTCAAGGTAGCGTTCAGCCTGCTCCTGCGGGAACTGCTCGCGCTCGATTTGCTGCTCCAGCACGTAGAACAGATGCACCGGGTTGGCCGCCACTTCCGCATGGTCGAAGTTAAAGACGCGGGAGAGGATCTTAAACGCGAAGCGCGTGGACAGACCGTTCATCCCTTCATCAACCCCGGCGTAGTCGCGATACTCCTGATACGACTTCGCTTTCGGATCGGTATCCTTCAGGCTCTCACCGTCATAGACGCGCATTTTCGAGTAGATGCTGGAGTTTTCCGGCTCTTTCAGGCGCGACAGGATGGAGAAGCGAGACAGCGTTTCCAGCGTGCCCGGCGCGCACGGCGCATGCACCAGCTCACTGTGGTTAAGCAGTTTCTCGTAAATTTTGATCTCTTCGGAGATCCGCAGGCAGTAAGGCACCTTAACGATGTACACGCGGTCAAGGAAAGCCTCATTGTTTTTGTTGTTACGGAAGGTCACCCATTCAGATTCGTTCGAGTGGGCAAGAATGATCCCGTTAAACGGCAGGGCGGAGATACCTTCCGTCCCGTTGTAGTTTCCTTCCTGAGTGGCCGTCAGCAGCGGATGCAGCACCTTGATGGGCGCTTTAAACATCTCGACGAATTCCATAATCCCCTGGTTAGCCCGGCACAGCGCGCCAGAGTAACCGTAGGCATCCGGGTCGTTTTGCGCGAAGTTTTCCAGCTTGCGGATGTCGACCTTACCGACCAGCGCCGAAATATCCTGGTTGTTCTCATCACCGGGTTCCGTTTTAGCGATGGCGATCTGTTCCAGGATCGACGGCCAGACTTTCACCACGCGGAATTTGGTGATGTCGCCCCCAAACTCATGCAGGCGTTTTGCCGCCCACGGCGACATGATGGTGCCGAGGTAGCGACGCGGGATGCCGTACTCTTTATCCAGAATCTGCGCATCTTCCTGCGGATTGAACAAGCACAGCGGGTGGTCATTCACCGGGCTGCGCTCGCCGTTGGCGCTCAGGACATAGATAGGCACGCGCTGCATCAGCGACTTCAGGCGTTCCGCCAGCGAGGATTTACCGCCGCCCACGGGGCCGAGTAAATAGAGGATCTGTTTCTTCTCTTCCAGACCCTGAGCGGCATGCTTCAGGTAGGAGACAATCTGCTCTATGGCATCTTCCATGCCATAGAACTCTTCAAACGCCGGGTATCGGGCGACCACCCGATTCGAAAAGAGACGGGAAAGCCGGGGTTCCAGGGCAGTGTCAACCATGTTTGGCTCACCAATAGCCATCAATAGCCGTTCTGCCGCATTGGCATAGGCACTGCGATCTTGCCGACAGATGGTAAGAAACTCCTGCAGTGTGAACTCTTCGTCCTTGGCAGCTTCATAGCGCTGGCGATAGTGATCGAATATATTCATGGCATGCCGTCCTTTCGTTTTTTAGCACAGGATAAGAGCCGTTCGTATGAGTAGTGGAGGCTCCCGGAAGAGAATCTCTCGCACCTCACTGCCAGAGCAGCAACCTGTGTGCCAGGTCAGACGCTAAGAACCGCAGGGTGTTCAGGAAAACTCTTCTTAAATTAAAGCGTAGATGGCATTTGCAAAACTTGCATGCCCATAAAATCTACTTTCAATGACATATCAATAACTCATCCAAAAATTTCCACTCTGGTAATAAGGCAAAAGCACATTTTTCATTCAGCGGTCATGTAAATGAAAGCCGGTTGTCATCTGATAAGTTAAAAATAATGGGTTAATCAGACTGATTAGCAGGCAAAAAATTTTGGGATGTACGGGAATGGCGGTTACACTTCACCCGCTGATTATTTGACTACAGGAAAGAATGGATTGTGACCAAACTCAAACTTCTGGCATTAGGCATCCTTGCCGCGACCGCAGTAAGCACCGCACAGGCGGAAAGTCAGTGGACGGTTGGCGCGGGTGTTGGCGTCATTAACAGCCCGTACAAACAGTATGACCGTGATGTTTATCCTGTGCCGGTTATCACCTATGAAGGCGATAACGTCTGGTTCCGTGGGCTCGGCGGCGGCTACTATCTGTGGAACGATACGGCCGATAAGCTCTCCATCATGGCGTACTACGATCCTACGCACTTCAAGCCGGGTGACAGCGACAGCCACGCGCTTCGCCAGCTCGACAAGCGTAAAAGCTCGATGATGGCCGGCCTCTCTTATGTGCATAACACCCAGTATGGCTTCCTGCGTACGGCCCTGGCAGGCGATACGCTGGATAACAGCAACGGCTTTATCTGGGATCTGGCGTGGCTGTACCGTTACACCAACGGTGGTCTGACCCTGACGCCGGGTATTGGTGTGCAGTACAACAGCGAGAACTACAATGACTACTATTATGGCGTCTCTAAAAACGAGTCCCGTCGTAGCGGTCTGAAGAGCTACAGCGCAGATGACGGCTGGGATCCGTACCTGGAGCTGACCGCGAGCTATAACTTCCTTGGCGACTGGAGCGTGTATGGTACTGGCCGTTATGAGCGTCTGAGCGATGAAGTGAAAGACAGCCCGATGGTCGATAAGTCCTGGGCAGGCATCTTCTCTGCCGGTGTGACCTACAAGTTCTGATTGGGCACTTATATTGTGCAATTGGTGCATCAAAACGGGGCGCTTGCGCCCCGTTTGCTTTAGTGTGGTGCAGCGAGATTATCGCTTAATAATGCGGATCGTCTGCCCTAAACGAGATGGCTTTTCTTCACTCGCTTTCTGCGGGGTAGTCACGCAGGCCGTTTCCACGCAGACAAACGTTTTATAACCGTCGTCAGGCACGTCGGCCATGCTGACAGACAGTGCAGGGCCCGGGTTCCAGCCCACCACGTTGCTGTGATGGTGATGTACTACCTCAATGCCGCGGTTCAGGGCACCGTCGTGGATCATGCTGCATGCTTCCGGATGCAGATAGACGCGGTCGGTACGGTCAGGAAACGCCTGAACGCCGTCGCTGAGTTTGCCTTCTTTCGCGTTGTCGACTTTATCGATAAAGGTATCGCCCAGACCGCTCACCTTCACAGCGCTGATGTCACCCACGTTGAAATAGGTGTGCAGGGCGGAGGTGGTTTCGAACTCGCCGTGGGCTTCCAGTTCGATTTCACAGGTTTTACCCAGCTTAAAGCGGGCGTACAGGGTGAAATCGTGCGGCCACAGAGCGCGGGTTTCGTCATTTGCCTGCAGCTCAAAGGTCAGCACGGCGCCGCTGTCGTCTTCGTTATGCGCTTTCAGGGTCCACTGCTGGTTACGGGCAAAACCGTGAGAAGGTAAACCCGGCTGTGCGGACGGGCCGAACCACGGCCAGCAGATCGGTACGCCACCACGGATTGCAGCCCCTTTTTTGAAGGAGGTCGCATCACTGAGCCACAATCCCTCAACTTCACCTTCCGGCTTCCAGGAGAGCAGGTGGGCGCCGTTCAGCGCCACGGAGGCCTTAACGCGCGGATGGTCAACGACGATAACGTCAGCACCGTCAATCTGGCGGCGGGAGAGCACAGGGGTAAGTTGTTCGACTACCGGAAGTGCAAAAATTTTATTAATCATTAAGCAATCCTCTGTCTTATAAATAAAAAAGGCGACCGAAGTCGCCTTTTTGGATCAAACACTCATCTCAACTTATTTGGAGATGTGAGCGATCAGGTCCAGTACTTTGTTAGAGTAGCCGGTTTCGTTGTCGTACCAGGATACCAGTTTAACGAAGTTGTCGTTCAGTGCGATACCTGCTTTAGCATCGAACACAGAAGTGCACACTTCGCCGTTGAAATCGGTAGATACAACGTCGTCTTCGGTGTAACCCAGAACGCCTTTCATTGGGCCTTCGGAAGCAGCTTTGATTGCTTTCTTAATTTCTTCATAAGAAGCAGCTTTTTCCAGACGAACGGTCAGGTCAACAACGGATACGTTAGGAGTTGGAACGCGGAACGCCATACCAGTCAGTTTGCCATTCAGTTCTGGCAGTACTTTACCTACAGCTTTAGCCGCACCGGTAGAGGATGGGATGATGTTCTGAGCCGCGCCACGGCCGCCGCGCCAGTCTTTGTGAGACGGGCCATCAACGGTTTTCTGAGTAGCGGTGGTTGCGTGAACGGTGGTCATCAGACCTTCGATGATGCCGAAGTTGTCGTTGATAACTTTAGCCAGCGGTGCCAGGCAGTTGGTGGTGCAGGATGCGTTGGAAACGATGTCCTGGCCAGCGTAAGTTTCGAAGTTTGCACCACGAACGAACATTGGGGTGTTGTCTTTGGAAGGACCCGTCAGAACAACTTTCTTCGCACCCGCAGTGATGTGTTTACGTGCAGTTTCGTCGGTCAGGAAGATACCGGTTGCTTCAGCAACAACGTCAACACCAATTTCGTTCCATTTCAGGTTAGCTGGGTCTTTCTCAGCAGTAACGCGGATGGTTTTGCCATTTACAACCAGGTGGCCGTCTTTCACTTCAACGGTGCCGTCGAAACGACCGTGAGTTGAGTCGTACTTCAGCATGTACGCCATGTATTCAGCGTCCAGGAGATCGTTGATACCAACGATTTCGATGTCAGAACGTTTCTGAGCAGCACGGAAAACAATACGGCCGATACGGCCAAAACCGTTGATACCTACTTTGATAGTCATATATTCCACCAGCTATTTGTTAGTGAATAAAAGGTTGCCTGTAAAATTACAAAAACCTTACGCAGCGTCAAGCGGAATCGTGTCAATCATTGCGACAAATCAATCCTGTGACTAACGTTTGTGCGACTGACTCGCCTCACTTTCCCTTTGAGCTTGCAACCACATGGGGGCTGCGCCCGGAATTTTAAAGTCCTCGCAGGATAAAAATGTGAATATGATCACAATTGCCTGACCGCCTTTTCGCGACACATAAGTTTAGATCAAAAGTGCACGCAAGGGTGTTAATGTTTTGTTAGAATGCGGGGTAAAAGATGTCTGTTTCTACAGCGAGATGTAAGCATATGTCGAACCAACGTAACCCCGACGATTTGAAAAAAAACCTCACAGAAATGCAGTTTTACGTGACGCAAAACCACGGGACGGAACCGCCGTTCACCGGGCGTTTACTGCACAACAAGCGAGACGGCGTCTACCACTGCCTGGTCTGTGATGCTCCGCTGTTCAATTCCCAAACGAAATTTGATTCGGGCTGCGGCTGGCCGAGCTTTTACGAGCCGGTGAGCGATGAGGCTATCCGCTATCTGACCGACTCGTCGCACGGTATGGTGCGCACGGAAATTCGCTGCGGCAACTGCGATGCGCACCTTGGACACGTCTTCCCGGATGGCCCTCAGCCGACGGGCGAGCGTTTCTGCGTGAATTCAGCCTCAATGAGCTTCACTGACGACGAAAACGGCGACCAGATCAAGGGTTGAAAAAACGATTCAGCAAATTATTCCTTTAAAAGGGCGGGATTGTGAATATTGAAGACATGATTAGCGGTATGACGCCGGAGATTTATCAGCGTCTGGTCACCGCCGTAGAGCTGGGAAAATGGCCCGATGGCGTCGCGCTGACCCCGGAGCAAAAAGAGAACAGCCTGCAGCTGGTGATGCTGTGGCAGGCGCGCAACAACACCGACGCGCAGCACATGACGATCGACACCCATGGTCAAATGGTGATGAAGAGCAAGCGTGAGCTGAAAGAGGACTTTGGTATCACCCCGAAGCCGATTGCGACTTTCAAATAATGCTCTCATGTAGGCCGGGTAAGCGCTAGCGCCACCCGGCACGCTACACTTTAGTGCGGGATCCCGAGCGACGCCGCCAGCTGCTTCGCTAACTGGTTTTCGTCATCTGCGCCGTACTCCCAGAACATCGCCCCGGCGAGACCTTTCTCTTTGATGTAGTCCGCTTTGATCGCCACGGATCGCGGGTTCTCATACGAAATCGCAAACAGCGCGTTGCCATCGGCACCCTTCACCGAAAGCCACGGCACCTTTGCCTGGTCGTCCCAGTGTTCAGTAAAGCGTTTCTGCGGATCGTTCAGCAGCTTTTTGACGATATCGTTGTACTTCACGTAGGTATCTTTGGTCAGGTCATAGCCGAGCGACTTGAACAACCCGATCTCCTGCGGCACGAAGTAGGGCTGAGTGGCCGGATTTTTTTGCGCATCGGGTTTCGTCCAGTCAATGCCCGGCTCCACGGCGCGTTTCGGTACGCGGCCATAGAAACCAATCCCGAGATTCATCTGCTGTGGCTTCAGCCCGGCGGCCAGATAGTTGTTCACCACAAAATCGACGCTGTATTTGTCCGCGGCGGCCACCGTCGGCCAGGCGCTGGAGTCGTACAGGTTGGCGTTGAAATACTGCGTGCCGTACGCCATGTCGTAGGTCATCAGGTTGATGTAATCGAGCAGGGGCGCAATGGCTTTCACATCCACCCAGCTTTTCGGACTTTCCGCATTCGCGCCTACCGCAATGGTCACCAGCTTTTTATGCCCGAACGCGTCGCGCATCTCCTTCAGCAGGGCGGTAAAGTTTTCCCTGTCGGTGGGCTGGCTTGCCACCAGGCCCCAGGCGCCGTTGACCGGATACTCCCAGTCGAGGTCGATCCCGTCCAGACCATATTTTTCAACAATCTCCTGCGCGGAGCGGATGAACACTGCGCGGCTCTCTTGGGTTGCCGCTGCGCCAGAGAAACCACGCGCGCCCCAACCGCCGACGGAGAGCAGGACCTTAATATTTGGGTTTTGCTTACGCAGCGTGGGGATTAAGGCCAGATCGGACGCCACTTTTGGCGATAGCCAGATTTGATGCAGCTTCGCCGGATCTTTCAGCGCGGCGTTGGTTTCGTCTTTTTCGTCGTTATAGACCAGACCAAACGAGTAGTTCAGGTGGGTGATCTGGCGAACGTCCAGCTTATTGATATCGCCACCCGGTCCGGCGGTGACGTCGCCACCCCCGTTAAAGTAGCCCACGGACATCAGGGAACTGGCGGAGGCAACTGACGCGCAAAGCAAGGGTAAGGCTGCCAGCAAGGGCAAACGTTTCATACAAGTTCCTCTTTGACTTAATAAAAATAACCACGCCACGGAAAAGGCGTGGCGAAAAAACAGCCTGAAGAGAATAGCATTACCGCTTCGCTGAGGTTGCGAGGGAGTTCACTTTATGGGGATCGGAGGGGGAGTTTTGCCGGGTGGCGCTGACGCTTACCCGGCCTACAAAACCAAAGAAGTCGGCCGGGTAAGGCGCAGCCGCCACCCGGCTTAAAAGGCCTAAGCCTGGGTTTCCAGCCAGTCTTCGAGCGTATACAGCGTCGCGCCTTCCGCAGCCATATCCATAAACGCCTGAGCGCTGTCCTGCGGGTGAATGTTCACCCCGCGGCAGCCGTCGGTGATGACGCTGACGGTGTAGCCAAGCTGAAGCGCATCCAGCACGGTGAACTTCACGCAGTAGTCCGTTGCCAGCCCCAGTACAATCAGCTCGGTGATTTCATGGTGACGTAACCAGGCGTCCAGCGCCGTTTTCTGGCGATGCCCGTTATCAAAAAACGCGCTATAGCTGTCGATAGCCGGGTTTTCACCTTTATGGAACACCGCGTCGATGGCTTTCTGGTTCAGGAGCGGATGTAACTCCGCGCCTTCCGTTTGCTGTACGCAGTGATCCGGCCAGAAAGTTTGCGCCAGCCCGTCGAGTTCACCCTGGGTGAAGGGCTCAACATTGTGCTGGCTGGCAAAGCTGCCGTGATTTGCCGGGTGCCAGTCCTGGCTTGCGACAACTGCTTCACCACGGGCTTTGCACCAATCAATCAGCGTGTTGGCCACGTCAACGGTGCTGTCACCTTCGGCGACGGCCAGCGCACCGCCCGCGCAGAAATCATTTTGCAAATCGACCAGGAGCAGGGCGCGTTGCTTCATGAGACCTCCTTATTCGTCAGGCGTCAGTTCGCCGCGCAGGTTTTGCATCATCGCGCTGCGAATGGACTGAATGTCCAGATCCTGACTCAGTAAATAGTGAAGTTTAGTCAGCGTTGCCTCAACGGTCATATCGAAGCCGCTGATCACCCCCGCATGCGCCAGCGCGTTGCCGGTGGCATAGCCGCCCATATTGACTTTACCGGACATACACTGGGTCAGGTTTACCACCACAATTCCGCGCTCGCTGGCCTCCTGAAGCTCTTTCAGGAATTCACCGTTCTGCGGGGCGTTACCCACGCCGTAGGAGCGCAGGATCAGCGCCTTCACCGGCTGGCGCAGGAAGTTACGCACCACGTCCGCAGAGATACCCGGATAAATGGTCACCACGCCAATCGGTTGTGGAGTAATCGGATGCACAATCAGCTCGCCCGCGGTGTTTGGCGCAGGCGGCGTGCCCAGACGACGGATATGAATCCCGGCCTCCAGCAGCGGCTGCAGGTTGGGTGAGGCGAAGGCGTCAAAGCCGTCGGCGTGGGCTTTGGTGGTGCGGTTACCGCGATACAGACGGTTGTTAAAGAACAACGACACTTCGTTAATCGGGTAATTCGCCGCCACGTAAAGGGAGTTCAGCAGGTTGATCTGCCCGTCAGAGCGCAGCTCCGCCAGCGGAATTTGCGATCCGGTGACGATAACCGGCTTGCTCAGGTTCTCCAGCATGAAGGAGAGCGCCGAGGCGGTAAATGCCATGGTGTCGGTACCGTGCAGGATCACGAAGCCGTCGTACTGGTCGTAATGGGCTTTAATATCATCCGCGATGTGCTGCCAGTCTTCCGGCGTCATGTCGGAGGAGTCCATCAGCGGCTCGTATTCGTGGATGGTGAAGTCAGGCATTTCCGGACGGTGGAATTCGGGCATCAGCGCAAGCTGACGCTGCAGGTGGCCGGAGACGGGGATATAGCCGTTTTCAGAGCGCTGCATACCGATGGTACCGCCAGTGTAGGCTACATAAATCGATTTCTTCTGCATGGTAGTGAGTTCTTGTTCTTCAAAAGAAAAAAATCCCCTCTTCGTAGGAAGAGGGGACGGTTTTTAACGGACGTTCGCGCAGGTCAGGCAAAACGCGTAACGACTCTGTGGATCGTTAAAGGCCGCAAGCTTATCGCTTTCTGCCTTCATCGCTTTTGCCGCCGTGGCGACCGGCGCAGGCAGATAAGCCTGCAGCGCCTCCGGCAGCATGGCGCGTACCGAGCCGGACATGCTGTCCATGACCATATCGAAGAACGACGGTTCGTCCTGGTAATACTCGATATGCCACTGCTTCAGCTTCGCCAGTTCGGCGGCTTTCTTCACCGCGTCATCGAAGTCGCCCAGGCTGTCCACCAGTCCGTTGCTCTTCGCATCCTGACCGGTCCAGACGTGGCCCTGCGCAATCTGGTCGATCTGCTCAGGCGTCTTTTTGCGCGAGTCGGCGACCAGGGTGATAAAGCGTTTATAGCCGTTCTCAATGCTGAGCTGCATCATCTCAGAGACTTCCGGCGGCAGGGATTTGGTCACCGCGACATCCGCGAGCGGAGAGGTCGCTACGCCGTCAGTATGCACGCCCAGAAAATCCAGGCTGTTCTCTACGGTGTTGATCACCCCGAAGATGCCAATCGAGCCGGTGAGCGTGCTTGGGTTCGCCACGATGTAGTTGGCTGGCGTGGAGATCCAGTACCCCCCGGAGGCGGCCATTCCGCCCATTGAGACGACGACAGGCTTACCGGCGGCGCGGGCCGCGGCCAGTTCAGCGCGGATCACTTCGGAGGCGCTGACGCTACCGCCAGGGCTGTTGACCCGCAGGACAATCGCCTTCACTTTCGGATCCAGGCGCGCATCGCGGATTTGTGACGCGGTGGTATCGCCGCCCACGTTCCCCGGGGTCTCCTGACCGTCCATGATCGCACCGTTAGCAAAGACCACCGCGACGCTGTCCCCGTTCTCATCCGGTTTCTTCGTCGAGTAATCATACATGCTGATGGCGCTGTAATTTTTGTCCTCTTTGCTCCAGCCAAACTGTTTGCTCAGGGATTTTTCAATCTCGGCGCTGGTGCCCAGGGCATCAACCAGTTTGTTATCGAGCGCGTATTTCGCGGTATCGCCGTCAACCTTGCGCAGGCCTTCGAGCACGCCCTGCGCGCCAGGGAACACCTGCTCAGGCGTAATCTGACGGTTAGCGGCAACGGTGCCGAGATAGTTCTGCCACAGCTCGCCAATCCAGCGGCTGTCCGCTTCGCGGGCGGCAGGTGACATATCGTCGCGGATAAACGGCTCCACGGCGGATTTGTACGTGCCGACGCGGAAGACGTGGGTGGTAACCTTCAGCTTATCGAGCAGCGATTTATAGTACAGGCCGTTGGTGGCAAAGCCGTGCAGATCGACCGTACCCTGCGGGGAGAGCCAGATTTTATTGGCGAAGCTCGCCAGATAATATTGTCCCTGGCTGTAGCTGTCGCCCACGGCAATGACCGGCTTGCCGCTGTCGCGGAATTCGCGCAGCGCTTTACCGATGTACTGCATAGACGGCTGATCGCCGCCGGCAAAATCTTTCAGATCCAGCACGATGCCGGTGATGTTGCGGTCATCTTTCGCCTGACGGATGGCATCGACGATATCGAACAGGGAGTTTTCCTGCAGGCGGTCGGACGTGGCGCCAAACAGCTGGCGGCCGATCACCCCCAGACGGTTGCTGGCTGACGGTTTATCAACGATGACGCCGGTAATATCGAGTAACAGGGCCCCGCGAGTCGAATGCTGCGCCTGATTTGCGTTGCTGATGTGCATCCAGATGCCCGCGCAAACCAGAACCAGGAAGATGAAGAAGATGTTCATCACCAGGTTGCGGACGAAGTTGAGCAGTCGCCACGTCCATTTAAAGAAACCGGCAATAATTCGCCAAAGGGTTCGCATGTATTCTCCCTAACCAGAAAATGACTGTTTCCGTCGCCACTGGACGGTAATGTTGGGTTATCGTAATGACCCAACCGCCACTTGTCAGCAGGAATCGCCTGCCAGGCTGTAACAAAATCTGCCGTCGTGTTAATTTTGTGAGTAAATTTCAAGAAAGGAGTTAACCAATGGACGCACTCGAACTGCTTGTTAACCGCCGTAGCGCTTCCCGTCTGGCCGAACCTGCCCCGGCAGGCGAGCAGCTGGAGAACATTCTGCGTGCCGGCATGCGTGCCCCCGATCATGGCACGCTGCAGCCGTGGCACTTCTTTGTGATTGAAGGCGAAGGCCGCGATCGTTTCAGTAAACTGCTGGAGCAGGGGGCGGTGGCCGCAGGGCAGGATGAGAAAGGAATCGAGAAGGCGCGTAATGCCCCGTTCCGCGCCCCGATGATCATCACTGTCGTGGCAAAATGTCAGGTGGATCATAAAGTCCCGGTCTGGGAACAGGAAATGTCTGCGGGCTGTGCGGTGATGGCGATGCAGATGGCCGCCGTCGCGCAAGGCTTTAACGGTATCTGGCGCACCGGTGCGCTGACCGAAAGCCCGGCGGTCCGGGACGGTTTTGGCTGCGGTGAGCATGACAAAATTGTCGGTTTCCTCTATCTCGGTACTCCGCAGCTTAAAGCCTCCAGCACCATCAGCGTGCCGGACACCACGCCTTTCGTCAGCCGTTTCTGATAGCGCGCGCTAAACTGTCTGGATTCTGAGCATCTGCCGCAGAATTCAGACAGTCATACTTACCTCTTTATGGAATGAGCGCTACCATAGCGCGATTGAGATGACAGGAGACGTCCATGAGCGAGCAAACCATTCGTTTAACGCAGTACAGCCACGGAGCCGGTTGCGGTTGTAAAATTTCCCCGAAAGTGCTGGAGACCATCCTGCACAGCGAACAGGCGAAGTTTGTCGACCCGAACCTGCTTGTCGGCAACGAAACGCGTGACGATGCAGCGGTTTATGACCTGGGTAACGGCACCAGCATTATCAGCACCACCGACTTCTTTATGCCGATTGTCGACAACCCGTTCGATTTCGGGCGTATTGCGGCCACTAACGCCATCAGCGATATCTTCGCCATGGGCGGCAAACCGATTATGGCGATCGCTATTCTGGGCTGGCCGATCAACACCATCCCGCCGGAAGTAGCCCGTGAAGTGATTGATGGCGGCCGTTTCGCCTGCCAGCAGGCGGGGATTGCGCTGGCCGGTGGTCACTCTATCGATGCGCCGGAGCCTATCTTCGGCCTGGCCGTTACCGGCGTGGTCCCGACCGAGCGCGTGAAGCGCAACAGCACCGCGCAGGCGGGCTGCAAGCTGTTCCTCACCAAGCCGCTGGGCATTGGTGTGCTGACCACCGCCGAGAAAAAATCCCTGCTGAAGCCTGAGCACATAGGGCTGGCAACCGAAGTCATGTGCCAGATGAACCTCGCGGGTGCGGCGTTCGCCAATATCGACGGCGTGAAGGCGATGACCGACGTGACCGGTTTTGGTCTGCTGGGGCACCTCTCCGAAGTGTGTCAGGGCGCGGGCGTGCAGGCGCAGGTCTGGTATCAGGACGTGCCGAAGCTACCGGGCGTGGAAGAGTATATTGCTCAGGGCGCGGTCCCGGGCGGTACCCAGCGTAACTTCGCCAGCTATGGTCACCTGATGGGCGAAATGCCAGAAGAATGGCGCAACCTGCTGTGCGATCCGCAAACCTCCGGCGGCCTGCTGCTGGCGGTCACGCCGGAATCCGAAGCCGAGGTTCAGGCCACGGCCGCCGAGTTCGGCATTACCCTGACGGCGATCGGCGAGCTGGTGACCGCGCGCGGTGGCCGACCGATGATTGAGATCCGTTAATTCGATGCGGTTGTTTATTGCCGAAAAGCCGAGCCTGGCCCGTGCCATTGCCGATGTGCTGCCCAAGCCGCATCGCAAAGGCGACGGCTTTATCGAATGCGGTAACGGGCAGGTGGTCACCTGGTGTATCGGTCACCTGCTTGAGCAGGCGCAGCCGGATGTCTATGACAGCCGCTACGCCCGCTGGAATTTAAACGATCTGCCCATCGTGCCGGAAAAATGGCGACTGCAGCCCCGACCTTCGGTGACCAAACAGCTCAACGTGATCAAGCGCTTCCTGCATGAAGCCGATGAAATCGTGCACGCGGGTGACCCGGACAGGGAAGGACAGCTGCTGGTGGATGAGGTGCTGGACTATCTTGAACTGGCGCCGGAAAAGCGCCAGCAGGTGCAGCGCTGCCTGATCAACGACCTCAACCCGCAGGCGGTGGAGCGTGCGATCTCGCGCCTGCGCGCCAACAGCGAATTTATTCCGCTGTGCGTCTCGGCGCTGGCCCGCGCGCGCGCGGACTGGCTGTACGGCATCAACATGACCCGCGCCTACACCATCCTCGGGCGCAACGCGGGCTATCAGGGCGTGCTCTCCGTGGGGCGCGTGCAGACGCCGGTGCTGGGGCTGGTCGTGCGTCGTGATGAAGAGATTGAGAACTTCGTCGCCAAAGATTTCTTTGAAGTGAAAGCGCATATCGTCACGCCTAAAGACGAACGCTTTACCGCCGTCTGGCAGCCGAGCGATGCCTGCGAGTCATATCAGGATGAAGAGGGGCGTTTGCTGCACCGTCCGCTGGCGGATCATGTGGTTAACCGCATTACCGGACAGCCCGCTATCGTCACCAGCTATAACGATAAACGGGAATCAGAACCCGCGCCGCTGCCGTTCTCGCTGTCGGCCCTGCAGATTGAGGCCGCGAAACGCTTTGGCCTCAGCGCGCAGAACGTGCTGGATATCTGCCAGAAGCTCTATGAAACCCATAAGCTGATCACCTATCCGCGTTCGGATAGCCGCTACCTGCCGGAAGAGCATTTTGCCGGTCGTCATTCGGTGATGAACGCCATTAGCGTGCACGCGCCGGATCTGCTGCCGCAGCCGGTGGTGAACCCGGACACCCATAACCGCTGCTGGGACGACAAAAAGGTGGACGCCCACCACGCGATTATCCCGACGGCGCGCGCCAGCAGCGTCAACCTGACCGACAACGAAGCAAAGGTCTATAACCTGATCGCCCGCCAGTACCTGATGCAGTTCTGTCCGGACGCGGTGTTCCGCAAATGCGTGATCGAACTGGAAATCGCGAAAGGGAAATTCATTGCGAAAGCCCGTTTCCTCGCAGAAGCAGGCTGGCGCACGCTGCTGGGGAATAAAGAGCGTGACGAGGAGAACGACGGCACGCCGCTGCCCGTCGTTGCCAAAGACGATGAGCTGCTGTGTGAAAAAGGGGAAGTGGTGGAACGTCAGACCCAGCCCCCGCGCCATTTCACCGATGCGACGCTGCTGTCCGCGATGACCGGCATCGCCCGGTTCGTGCAGGATAAAGATCTGAAGAAGATCCTGCGCGCCACCGACGGTCTGGGTACGGAGGCGACCCGCGCGGGGATCATCGAGCTGCTCTTTAAGCGCGGTTTTCTTGAGAAAAAGGGGCGCTATATCCATTCGACCGAGCCGGGCCGCGCGCTGATTCATTCCCTGCCGGAGCTGGCCGCCAGGCCGGACATGACCGCGCACTGGGAATCGGTGCTGACGCAGATCAGCGAGAAGCAGTGCCGCTATCAGGACTTTATGCAGCCGCTGGTGGGGACGCTTTACCAGCTGATCGATCAGGCGCGCAGCACGCCCGTGAAAACGTTCAGAGGGATGGTTGCACCCGGTGGTGGCGCGAAGAAACCGTTTAAAAAGAAAAAGAGCGCGGCCGCTTCTTAACCCGTAGGCCGGGTCAGGCGAAGCCGCCACCCGGCGAAAGACAGCTCTGCGGCCTGAAAAAAGCCCGGTGGCGGCTACGCCTTACCGGGCCTACAGGGCGAGAACGCCGCGAAAACTTAAATCACACCCTGCCCAATCATCGCATCCGCCACCTTCACGAACCCGGCGATATTCGCCCCGCGCACGTAGTTGGTTTGTGACGCTTCACCGCCATACTCCACGCAGGCGTGGTGAATATCCAGCATGATATGGTGCAGGCGCGCATCCACTTTCTCCGCCTTCCAGCCGAGACGCGCGGCGTTTTGCGCCATTTCGAGGCCGGAGGTTGCCACGCCGCCCGCGTTGGCGGCCTTGCCCGGTGCAAACAGCACGCCTGCCTCCAGGAACAGGTCCGTCGCGTCGATGGTGGTCGGCATGTTTGCCCCTTCGGCGACCGCTTTTACGCCGTTGCTAATCAACGTGCGCGCGGCTTCAGCATCCAGCTCGTTCTGCGTGGCGCACGGCAGGGCGATATCCACCGGCACGCCCCACGGCTGTTTACCTTCGAGGTAGGTCAGGCCAAACTCCCGGGCGTAATCCGCTACGCGTCCATCGCGGCTGGCTTTGATTTCACACAGGCGCGCCAGCTTCTCTGCCGTGAAGCCCGCTTCATCCACCACCGTTCCGCTGGAGTCAGAGGCGGTCACCACGCGAGCGCCAAACTGCATCGCTTTTTCAATCGCGTACTGCGCCACGTTACCGGAGCCGGAAACGGCTACGCGCATGCCTTCGAAGCCTAAGCCGTGACGCTTGAGCATGGCCTCTGTGAAGTATACCAGGCCGTACCCGGTCGCTTCCGGGCGGATCAGGCTCCCGCCAAACGACAGCCCTTTGCCGGTAAAGACGCAGGCGCTGTTGTTGGAAAGCTTTTTCATCATCCCGGCCATAAAGCCCACTTCACGTCCGCCCACGCCGATATCACCGGCAGGCACGTCGGTGTCCGGGCCGAGGTGACGGTAGAGTTCGGTCATCAGCGCCTGGCAGAAACGCATCACTTCACCTTCGCTTTTGCCTTTCGGGTCGAAATCGCTGCCGCCTTTTCCGCCGCCCATGGGCAGCGTGGTCAGTGCGTTTTTAAAGGTCTGCTCGAAGCCGAGGAATTTCAGAATCGACAAATTCACGGACGGATGGAAACGCATGCCGCCCTTAAACGGGCCGATGGCGGAGTTAAACTGGACGCGCCACGCGCGGTTAACCTGCACCTGATTGCGATCGTCCACCCAGGTCACGCGGAACTGGATCACGCGCTCTGGCTCGACCAGGCGTTCGAGCAACGACATCTGGCGATAGCGCGGGTTTTGTTCAAGGAAGGGCCACAGGGTGGTCATCACTTCACGCACGGCCTGGGCGAACTCGCTTTGGTGCGGGTCGCGCTGCTGAACATGGGCAAGGAAACTTTCCAGAGAGCGTGTCTGATCCATAGATATAAGAACCTCTTATAATAATGTTTGTATATGACTTATGCGTTTTGTGTTGTTTTTTTGACTATACCACCCGTACCGCTTTGTGTGGCAAGCAGAAATTCAGGACGAAAGGGAAATTAATGACAGGTGCTGCGTCATAACCAAAAGCGATGACGAGATAAATTAAAGGTTCCGCGCGGGTTTACCGTTATAGTCATTATCAAGGGAACAACAGGAAGATGTGTCTATGAACCGTTATGTACTTACCGCGTTATGTGCGATCTTTACCGCAGGCGCGCAGGCTGACCGCATTCGCCCGGATGTAGAAGTGAACGTGCCGCCGGAGGTGTTTAGCTCCAGCGGCCAGCGCGCGCAGCCGTGTAACCAGTGCTGCATCTACCAGGATCAAAACTATTCTGAAGGGGCCGTCGTGAAGGCGGAGGGCGTGCTGTTGCAGTGCCAGCGCGACGAGCGCGCCATCAGCACGAACCCGCTGGTCTGGCGTCGCGTAAAACAATAAACGCCTCCAGCAGGGGAATATCCGCGGGGGCTAAGGCGTAGCCAAACGCCTCTTCCGGCGTGCACCATGCCAGCGCGCTGTGGTAGTGCGCCGTGAGCGCACCGCTAAACGCAGGAACGTGCCAGGCGTGCAGGTTGATTAAGCGCTGCGAGACTACACGCTGGTGGCTTGCCACGTATTGCGCGGGCAGCGCTTCAATACCCAACTCTTCGCGCAGCTCGCGGATAAGCGCCTCGGGCTGGGTTTCACCCGCCTCGACTTTGCCGCCTGCAAATTCCCACATGCCCGGCTGGTCGGCGTGGGCAGGGCGCTGCGCCAGTAAAATTTTGTCGTCTTTTTCGATGATGGCGGCAACGACATCGAGTGTTTTCAGCATGGTCGTCAATAATTGATAGCGAAAAAAGACATATTATCGTGCCCTTTCTCAGAGTCCAGTAATCAGGAGAATCAGGTGAAAGAGACTACCGCCTGGGTTGCCCCTATCGAATCCCTTCCCGCCAGCCTTAGACCGATTGCCGTGATGCAGAAAAAGCATTTTGGCGCCGTGCTGAATCCCACGCGCTGGTGGGGGCGCATGCCGCGTCTGTTCTGGCTGGTGGCGCTGTTCGTCGGTTTTCTGGAGCGTCGTCGCGCGCGCCTGTCACCCGTGCTGCGTTCGCTGCTCATGACGCGGGTGTCCCAGCTTTGCCACTGCGCTTTCTGTATTGATGCCAACAGCCTGCGGCTGGCCGAGCGCTGCGGGGCGCTGGAAAAGGTGCAGGCCGTTAGCGACTGGCAGGCATCCGCCTTGTTCACGCAGCAGGAGCGCGCGGCGCTGGCCTACGCCGAGGCGGTGACCGCCACGCCGCCCCGGGCGGATGAGGCCATCAGAACGGCGCTGAAGCGCCACTTTACGGAAGATGCCATCACCGAGATGACGGCGCTCATTGCCTTTCAGAATCTCTCTGCCCGCTTTAACGCCGCGCTGGATATTCCGGCGCAGGGGCTATGCGCCACCTTTAACGAGACGCCCCATGCTTGATCGCCATCTTCACCCGCGGATAAAACCGGCGCTGGATCGTCTGGTCTCCGTGCTGGACAGGCCGGGCATCACGCCCGACGGATTGACCCTGACCGGGTTTGCCATCGGCGTGCTGGCGCTGCCGTTTCTGGTCCTTGGCTGGTATCCGGCGGCGCTGGTCGCCATCGTGCTTAACCGCCTGCTGGACGGTCTGGACGGGGCGCTGGCGCGCCGCAGAGGCCTGACCGATGCGGGGGGATTTCTCGATATCGCGCTCGACTTTCTGTTCTACGCCCTGGTGCCGTTTGGCTTTGCGCTGGCAGCACCGGCAGAAAATGCGCTGGCGGCCGCCTGGCTGCTGTTTGCGTTTATCGGGACCGGCAGCAGTTTTCTGGCGTTTGCGGCCCTGGCCGCGAAGCACGACATCGACAACCCCGGCTATGCGCACAAGTCGTTTTATTACATCGGCGGGTTAACGGAAGGGACGGAGACCATCATGCTGTTTGTGCTGTGCTGCCTTTTTCCTGCGCACTTTACGCTCTTCGCGTGGGTATTCGGCGCGCTGTGCTGGCTGACCACCACAACGCGCATCTGGAGCGGCTACGTGACGCTGAAGTCACTTAATCCTTAGCGCGCGCTTTCAGGCCCGCGCTCACCGGTCGTCACCGGGTTCTGCGGATGACTGCTCCATTCGTACCAGCCGCCGTCATAGACGGCGATATTCTTCCAGCCCATCGCCCGGGCGTACATAAAGGTTTCAGACGCCCGCCAGCCGGTGCCGCAGTAAAACGCGACGTGCTGTTCCGGCAGAATATTCCAGCGCTTCCACTGGGCGGCGATGTCGTCAGCGCTGCGCATGGTGCCATCCGGGTTATGGAAATCCTCCATGTGGGTGGCATCGCTGCCCGCGTGACCCCAGCGGGCACCGGCAATTTCACCTTTTGGCTTGATGTAGCTGTAGCCGCTGGTTTCGCCGATGAACTCCGGCCACGAGCGTATGCTGACCAGAGAGGCATCCTGACGGTGCAGCATGCCGCGCGCCTGTTCCATATCCACCATCAGCTGCGGCTGACCGGGGATCGGCGCGCCGAAATCGGGGGCGGGCGTCACTTTACCGGGCGTACCGCGCTCAACCGGCAGGCCTGCATCCGACCACGCCTTCCAGCCGCCGTCGAGAATACGCACATCCTTCACGCCCGCATACAGCATAATCTGCGCCACGCGCGCGGCGGCGTAGACGTCGCGGCCATACAAGATGACGGTGGTGTCGTGACGGATCCCGTGCTTCGCCAGCATCGCTTTCAGCTTGTCGTCGGAGACTTTATTCCACAGCGGTTCGCTTTCCACCTCGTTGGTGTCGATATAGCCCGCGCCGGGAATGTGGTTCAGCAGGTAAAACTTCGGTGCACCCCAGGCGGCCTCAATCACTTTCCAGTCGCCCGCCGGTGCGGCAGCCACGGGTTTACCCTGCTGGAGCCGGTGGATCCACTGCGGGTAAACAAGCTGTTCAAAGTGAGGCAGGCGCTGAAGGCGCTCGGGCGTCTGCAGAGCATCGCTGAGCAGCGAAACGTGGCGGTACCCGGCTTTCTCCAGGCGGGCTTTCACCGCCTGGTTATCGTTCTCGTCGCCGTACAGGGCGATGGTCGTCGCAGGGGTGAGCTGATGCTGTTTTGCCCACAGCGCAATCTGCTCGTCGCTCATGGCGCTGAGCCAGGCGGCAGCAAGGTTGAGCGCGGCGGGTTCATGCCCGGAGGGGCCGCTAAGCATCTGCGGCCAGCCGTTATAGAAGGCGCTGGCGCGTGTGTCGACAGGCGTGCCGTGCTGTGCCTGAAGCTGAGACAGCGTGATGGCGTTGGGCATATCAGCCGCCAGCGAGGAAAAGGAAGCGAGGCCGCAGAGCAGGGCCAGCGCGGTCAGTTGAGAAACACGTTTCATCGAATAACCTGACGTCAGTAAAAGAGGGGGGCATTGTCGTCTCTCCCGAATCGGAAAACATTGCGTTAGCACATTATTGCCAGCGAGAAATCTCAATCATCTCGCCGCCGGGTGGAATATCGTCCTCATCGTGCGTGACCAGCACCGCCGGAATATTGCGCGCGCGGACGGCGTCAAATACCCATGCCCGAAACGTGGCCCGTAACGCTTTATCGAGGCGGCTGAACGGTTCATCCAGCAGCAGCGCCTGCGGCTCCGCGAGCAGGGCCCGCAGCAGGCTGACCCGGGCACGCTCCCCGCCGGAGAGGGTGGCCGGATCGCTGGCGTAATGGCCGCTCAGCTCGGCGGAATCCAGCGCCTGCGCGACCGCCTCCCGACGCGCGCGTCCGGTGATGCGCTCGGGCAGCGCCAGCAGCAAATTTTGCCCGACGCTGAACTGATCGAACAGCAGCGCGTCCTGAAAGAGAATACCCAGCCCGCGGGACTCCACGGGAAGCGCGTCGCAGCGACGCGCGTCGAGCCACAGTTCGCCCCGCGCCTGGAAATCGTCTGACAGCGCGCCGACCATCCAGGCAAAAAGGGTCGACTTTCCGCTGCCGGACGGCCCCATCAGGGTGACGATCTCCCCGCGGGGCACGCAAAAACTGACCTCGCGGAAAAGCGGTTCGATGGTGAGATTTTTTACCTTCAGCATTAACGTAACCCTTGTCGGTAGCGGCCCACGAGCCGGGATAGCAGGGCGGCAAGACCAAATACCGTGCCCGTGACCAGCAGTAATCCCAGCGCCCGGTTAGCGAGAATCGGGATGCTGCCCCCGCTGCTGAGCGCCACGGTTTCGGTGGTCAGCGTGGCGAAACGCCCCGCGCCCAGCCACAGCGTCGGCATATATTGCGCCATGCTGACGGAAAAGCCGGTGGCAAAGGCCAGTAGCGCAGGGCGCACCAGCAGCGGGCATTTCAGCAGTAAAAAGATTTTTGTCCGTCGCCAGCCGAGGGTTCTGGCGGTGAGAATAAGCCGGGGATCGATCCGGCGCCAGGCGGGTTGCAGTACCAGCAGCATCCACGGCAATACCCACAGAAGGTGGCTCCAGAGCACGGCGGCGTAGTGCCCGTCGATGCCCAGGTGCAACGCAATGGCATACTGGCCGGTGACGAGCGGGAGGGCCGGAAGGGCGAGCGGTAACCATACCCACAGCGTGCCGCGCTGCGGGCCCCACTCCAGCCAGAGTAACCCGACGACCAGGCCGGTCAGGCTTGAAAGCAGACCGAAGGAGAGGCTGCTCCCCACCGGGCCAACGTCATCCCGTTGCGCCAGCATCAGCAGTACCGCGGCGCACAGGACGCCGCAGGCGGGCAGAAACCCGCTCAGTGCCCGCTCAGGCAGCACGCGCTGCGACCGGGGACGCGTTCCGGTGAGGTCCGCAAGTGTGCGAACCCATGCCTTCCAGAGTCCGTATCCCAGAGCGGCAAGCGCGGCCAGCAGCAGAAGGAGAAGCAGGCACAGCAGCGTCCCTTTTGCCTGCTGCTGCGCGTCGCCCTGGCTTAACCACTGCCAGGCCAGCACGGCCAGGGTAGGCGGGTTGCCGGGCCCGAGAACGATCGCCACGTCCACGACCGACAGCGACCATGCCAGCACCGCCAGCATGACTGCCCCGAGGACGGGCGCGATAGCTGGCAGAATCAGCCAGCTCAGCGTCTGAAAACGCCCGTAGCCGAGCGTCTGCAGGACGATCTTCTGCTGCGCGAGCCGTTTTTCCGGCAGTACGGCATAAATCGCCCACAGGACAAACGCGCTCTCTTTGACCGCGAGCGTCAGCCCCAGCCCGGCGCCGTAGCGGTCAAACGGCGGCGAACAGACGGTGCAGACCTGATAAAACAGTCCGCCCTCGGCAAACAGCAGTAGCGCGCCGGTGGCGAACGCCACATGGGGTATCGCCAGCAGCCACGGCAGACGGGTTGTGAGACGTCGCCAGCGTTTTCCGGGCCAGAGAAGGCTGACGAGGAGAAGGGCAATGAACAACGCCCCCAGCGTGGCGATGAGCGTTGAGACCAGCGTGGCGACGGCCGCCTGCGGGAGCTGCGGATCGTTCAGCAGCCGCTGCCAGTTTGTCACCGAAAACGCCGGGGCAAGCAGCATGGCGCCGGCGGGCAGGATCGGCAGATAAATCACCGCCATCGCCAGCCAGACGAGCCCGCTCAGCGGGTGCCGTAACGACGCAGCCATTCCTGCTCCAGCGCGTTCACCCAGGCGGACTGCGGCTCGGCAAGCACCTTCGGCAGCCCCTGAGGCGTGTGGGCCAGCAGCTGTCTGGCTTCTTCTTCGGGCAGCGTTTTCGCATCCAGCACGCTCGGATCGCCCCAGATGGCCGGGTCAGCTTTGCGGATCTGCGCCTGCGGCGACAGCAGGAAATTGGCGACCATTTTCGCTCCCGCGCTCGCGCTGGCGTTGGCCGGAATCGCCACAAAATGGACGTTGCCGAGCATCCCGCTCTGAAAACCAAAGCTATAGCCGTCGGCGGGCAGTTCGCCGCTCGCCACTTTCTGCTGCGCATGGGCCGGGTTAAAGGTCAGCGACAGATTCAGGCTGCCGCTGGCAAGCAGGGCATCCATCCGTGCAGGAGAAGGGGGAAAATCTTTCCCTTCGCGCCACAGCAGCGGGTGGAGCGTGTCCAGATAATCCCAGAGCGGGGCCGTGACCTCGGCAAAGGTGCTATCGGGGGCCTTTTGCAGCGCCTCCGGGTGAGCGGTTAGCGTCATCAGCAGCTGCTCAAGAAATGCCGTGCCGGTAAAATCGGGCGGGCGAGGATAGCTGATCTTGCCCGGATGCTGCTGCGCGTACGCCAGCAGCGCCTGAGGATCGGTCGGCGGCGTCGGCATGCTGGCTTTGCGGGCGATAAAGGTCAGCTGCGCGCCGCCCCACGGCGATTCCGCGCCGTCTGTGGGGATAGCAAAATCCTCCGTAACGGGCTTGCGGGTATCAACATAGCGCCAGTTGGGCAACGTCTGCGCCCATCCGGTCTCCAGCAGGTTTGCCTCTTTCAGCGTGCGGAAGTTCTCGCCGTTAACCCACAGCAGGTCAACGGAGCCGTTGGTCTTGCGCCCCGCGGCGGCTTCGGTCTGAATACGTTTTACCGCGTCGGCAGCATCCGCCAGCGGGACAATTTTAAGGGTAATGGCATAGTGCGTTTGCATCTCGCCGCTGACCCACTCCAGATAGCGGTTGACCGCCGGATCGCCGCCCCAGGCGTTAAACCAGACGGTCTGGCCTTTGGCCTGTTGCTGAATAGCCTGCCAGCCGTCGGCGGCATACAGAGGGGCCGCCAGCAGCAGCCCGGTCAGAAACGCGCAAAAACGCACACGGCGCATAATGCCTCACTTTTTAGCAGACGGGAGATAACGGGAAAACAGCCGGCGGGTGACCAACGGCAATACCCCCAGTAGTGTAAAGGCGAATAGCATGCCCGGCGACAAAATATCGCGCAGCGAGGTCACTTTTCCCAGCTCGCGCCCGGCGTTGAGAAAGACCACCGTCGCGGGCAGCATGGCGACCTGGCTGACCCACCAGTAGCGAAATACTCCCATGCGGGTCAGTCCCATCAGCAAATTCACCAGGAAAAACGGGAACAGCGGCATCAGGCGCAGGGCAAAAAGATAGCCCGCGCCGTCGCGCGCCATGCCGGTATTCACCGTACCCATCTGCCTGGCAAACCGCCGTTGCACCCAGTCGCGCAAAAGATAGCGGCTGGCGAGCATCGCCAGCGTGGCCCCAAGCGTGGAGGCAAACGAGACCAGCACAGTGCCTTCCCACAGGCTAAACAACGTCCCGCCCAGCAGGGTCAGGATCGCCGCGCCGGGGATCGAGAGGGCGGAGACCGCCACATAGACCGCAAAGAAGATCAGCGCGCTGCGCAGCGGCGAGTGGTCGACATAGGAGAGTAATGCCTGCTGGTGCGTTTTAATCCCTTCCAGGGAGAGGGTTCCCGGCGGAAGCATGATAAACGCCAGAATAAAGGCGCCCAGAAGGGCGCACAGGAAGAGTGTTTTTGAAAGGTTCACGCGTCATTACAGCTTGAATTTAGCCCACACCGGCGCGTGGTCAGACGGTTTTTCCATGCTGCGGATGTCGTAGTCGATCCCGGTTTCGATGCAACGCTCGGCCAGCGGGGAACTGGCCAGCAGCAGATCGATACGCAGGCCGCGGTTGTCGTCAAAGCCTTTAGAGCGATAGTCAAACCAGGAGAAGCGATCCTGCGTTTCCGGGTTGGCATTGCGGAAGGTATCCACCAGGCCCCAGCCCAGCAGGCGCTCCATCCACTCACGCTCTTCCGGCAGGAAGGAGCATTTGCCGGTGCGCAGCCAGCGTTTGCGGTTCTCTTCGCCAATACCGATATCGAGATCCGTCGGGCTGATATTCATGTCGCCCATGATCAGCACCGGATTCTCTTTTTTGAGTTCGGTGGTCAGGTAGTCCTGCAGATCCTGATAAAACTTCGCTTTAGCCGGGAATTTGGTCTCATGGTCACGGCTCTCACCCTGCGGGAAATAGCCGTTGATGACCGTGATATTGCCGATCTCAGAAGGGACTTCCGCCATGATAATGCGACGCTGTGCTTCTTCACCGTCGCCCGGGAAGCCGCGACGCACGGAAACCGGCGGCGCTTTGGTCAGCAGCGCGACGCCGTAGTGACCTTTCTGGCCGTGATAAAAGACGTTGTAGCCGAGTTTCGCCACCTCTTCGAGGGGGAACATGTCGTCGTGAACCTTTGTCTCCTGCAGGCCGATCACATCTGGCTGATGTTGCTCAACGATAGCTTCAAGCTGATGAGGGCGGGCACGCAGGCCGTTGATATTAAAAGAGACAAATTTCATAGTCGCTGCCAGTGCAAGGTGAATAGTGCAAGGATGGTAGCAGAATTTGCGTCAACTGTTACCGGGTTCGACCAATAACTGCAACAGATAATGCCGGTGGTGCAATATTTGCACCATTCTGACGCGCTTCGCCCCCAAAGAGGGCGTAAATGGCCGATAAATTTCGCGAGCGATCACAATTCCAGAATTATATTTGGCCTGTGCATACTCTTTCTGATTTTCATGCGGCAAAGCGCCGCTTGTCGTAAAAATATTCACTTTTTATGCACTAACAGTGAATAACTCCATGTTGTAACTTATTGATATTCTGTTCTCTCAACCCGTTTATGCATTTTTATCGCTGGCTGGCACGAAGGCTGCAATCTACATTCACAGTGCAAACACTCAATTATTTAACATTCAAATAACCTTTTATTTACCGGATGAGGTCGCTATGTCTCTGTCAATTACGCGTGAAAATTTCGATGAATGGATGATGCCGGTTTACGCTCCGGCGGCTTTTATTCCGGTTCGTGGGGAAGGCTCGCGCCTGTGGGATCAGCAGGGTAAAGAGTATATCGACTTTGCCGGTGGGATTGCGGTGAACGCGCTGGGGCATGCGCACCCGGCGCTGCGTCAGGCGCTCAATGACCAGGCGGCGAAGTTCTGGCATACCGGCAACGGCTTTACCAACGAGCCTGCGCTGCGCCTGGCCAAAAAACTGATCGACGCGACGTTTGCCGAAAAAGTCTTTTTCTGTAACTCGGGGGCGGAAGCCAACGAAGCGGCGCTGAAGCTGGCGCGCAAATATGCGCACGATAAGTTTGGTACCCACAAGAGCGGTATCGTGGCGTTTAAAAATGCCTTCCACGGACGCACGCTCTTTACCGTCAGCGCGGGTGGCCAGCCTTCCTACTCGCAGGATTTCGCACCGCTGCCGCCGGATATCCGTCACGGTATTTATAACGATCTGCAGTCTGCCAGCGAGCTGATTAACGACACCACCTGTGCGGTGATCGTCGAGCCGATGCAGGGTGAGGGTGGCGTGCTTCCGGCGAAAAAGGAATTCCTGCAGGGGCTGCGCGAGCTGTGCGATCGTCATAACGCGGTGCTGATTTTCGACGAAGTGCAGACCGGCGTGGGGCGCACCGGCGAGCTGTATGCCTATATGCACTACGACGTCACGCCGGACGTGCTGTCGACCGCCAAAGCGCTGGGCGGCGGCTTCCCGATTGGCGCGACGCTGACCACCGAGAAATTCGCCAGCGTGATGACCGTTGGTACCCACGGCACCACCTACGGCGGCAACCCGCTGGCCACCGCCGTTGCCGGACAGGTGCTCGACATCATTAATACCCCTGAGGTGCTGAAGGGCGTTAAGCAGCGCCACGACTGGTTTGTTGAGCGCCTGAATGCCATCAACGGCAAGGTTGGCCTGTTTAAAGAAATTCGTGGCCTGGGGCTGTTAATCGGCTGCGAGCTCACCGCTGAGTTTGCCGGAAAAGCTAAACTTATTTCACAGGAAGCGGCAAAAGTGGGTGTGATGGTGCTGATTGCCGGTGCCAACGTCGTGCGTTTTGCTCCCGCGCTGATTGTCAGCGAGGAAGAGGTGCAAACCGGTCTGGACCGCTTTGCGCTGGCGTGTGAAAAGGTGAAATCCGGGGTGTCATCATGATGGTCATCCGTCCCGTTGAGCGCGGCGATCTCGCCGGGCTCATGCAGCTTGCCGGTAAGACGGGAGGCGGGCTGACCTCGCTTCCTGCCGATGAAAAAACGCTGTCGGCGCGCATTGAGCGCGCCCTTCAAACCTGGCAGGGGACGTTGCCAAAAAGCGAACAGGGGTATGTGTTCGTGCTGGAAGACACCGACACGGGGACCGTGGCCGGGATCTGCGCCATCGAAGTGGCCGTCGGGCTTAACGACCCGTGGTACAACTACCGCGTCGGCACCATGGTTCATGCCTCGAAAGAGCTGAACGTCTATAACGCGCTGCCGACGCTGTTCCTCTGCAATGACCACACGGGCGCCAGCGAGCTTTGCACGCTGTTCCTCGACCCGGCGTGGCGCAAGGAGGGCAACGGCTATCTGCTTTCCAAATCGCGCTTTATGTTTATGGCCGCCTTCCGCGATCGCTTTAACGAAAAGGTGGTTGCGGAGATGCGCGGCGTGATCGACGACACCGGCTATTCACCGTTCTGGGAGAGCCTGGGCGAGCGCTTCTTCTCGATGGAGTTCAGCCGGGCGGACTTTCTCTGCGGCACGGGTCAGAAAGCCTTTATTGCCGAACTGATGCCGAAGCATCCTATCTATACCCATTTCCTCAGCCCGGAAGCGCAGGCGGTGATCGGCGAAGTGCATCCGCAAACCGCGCCTGCCCGCGCGGTGCTGGAGAAAGAGGGCTTCCGCTACCGTAACTATGTCGACATCTTTGACGGCGGGCCCACGCTTGAGTGCGATATCGACCGCGTACGCGCGATCCGTAAGAGCCGGCTGGTTGAGGTCTCTGAAGGCCAGCCCGCGCCGGGCGACTGGCCCGCATGCCTGGTGGCGAACGAAAATTACGCCAACTTCCGTGCGATGCTGGTGCGGACCAACCCGAAATGTGAACGTCTGGTGCTGACGGCTGCAGAACTGGATGCCCTGAAATGTAACGCCGGCGATAAGGTTCGCCTGGTGCGTCTCTGCCCTGAGGAGAAAACAGCATGACATTATGGATTAACGGTGACTGGGTCACGGGCGAAGGCGAACAGCGCGTAAAGACCAATCCGGTAGGAAAAGAGGTGCTCTGGAAGGGGAACGACGCCAGCGCCGCGCAGGTGGAACAAGCCTGCCATGCCGCTCGCCGCGCGTTCCCGGCGTGGGCAAAACAGCCTTTCGCCGTGCGCCAGGCGCTTGTTGAAAAGTTTGCCGGGCTGCTGGAGGCAAATAAGGCCGAACTGACGCGCATCATCGCGTCTGAAACCAGTAAACCGCGCTGGGAAGCGGCAACCGAAGTGACAGCGATGATCAACAAAGTCGCCATTTCGGTGAAGGCGTACCACACCCGCACCGGCGAACAGCACACCGAGATGCCGGACGGCGCGGCCACGCTGCGCCACCGTCCGCACGGCGTGCTGGCGGTGTTTGGTCCGTACAACTTCCCGGGGCATCTGCCGAATGGCCACATTGTGCCCGCGCTGCTGGCGGGCAATACCGTGATTTTCAAGCCGAGCGAGCTCACCCCATTAACCGGCGAGGCGGTGGTTAAGCTGTGGGAACAGGCTGGCCTGCCGCCGGGCGTGCTGAACCTGGTGCAGGGCGGACGCGAAACCGGCCAGGCGCTGAGCGCGCTGAGCGATATCGACGGCCTGCTGTTTACCGGCAGCGCCGGGACGGGCTATCAGCTGCATCGCCAGCTGGCGGGGCAGCCGGAAAAAATCCTTGCTCTCGAGATGGGCGGCAACAACCCGCTGATTGTGGAAGACCCTGACGATATCGACGCCGCGGTGCACCTGACGATTCAGTCCGCCTTTATTACCGCCGGACAGCGCTGCACCTGCGCCCGCCGCCTGTTGGTGAAACGGAGCGCGCAGGGGGATGCGTTCCTCAAACGTCTGGTTGAGGTGAGCGCGCGTCTGGTGCCAGCCGCGTGGGATGCCGATCCGCAGCCGTTTATCGGCGGGCTGATTTCCGAGCAGGCCGCGCTGAACGTGCTGAAGGCCTGGCAGGACCACGTCGCGCGCGGCGCGAAAACCCTGCTCGAGCCGAAGCAGGTTCAGCCGGGTGCCTCGCTGCTGACGCCGGGCATCGTTGAGATGAGCGGCGCGAGCAACGTGCCGGATGAAGAGGTCTTTGGTCCGCTGCTGTGCGTCTGGCGCTATGACGATTTTGACGACGCCATCGCAATGGCCAATAACACCCGCTACGGTCTTTCGAGCGGGCTGATTTCGCCGCATCGCGAGAAGTTTGACCAACTGCTGCTGGAAGCGCGCGCCGGGATTGTGAACTGGAATAAACCGCTGACCGGGGCCGCGAGCACCGCGCCGTTCGGCGGCGTGGGCGCGTCGGGGAACCATCGCGCCAGCGCGTGGTATGCCGCCGATTACTGTGCCTGGCCGATGGCGAGCCTGGAAACCCCGGCGCTGACGCTGCCGGAAACGCTTAATCCGGGGCTGGACTTTACCGGAGGGGACCGTCATGAAAGCGCGTGAAGTCAACTTTGACGGGCTGGTGGGGCTGACGCACCACTACGCCGGTCTCTCTTTTGGTAATGAAGCCTCCACGAAGCACCGTTTTCAGGTTTCCAACCCGAAGCTGGCGGCGAAGCAGGGGCTGCTTAAGATGAAAGCGCTGGCGGATGCCGGTTTCCCGCAGGCGGTGATCCCGCCGCAGGAGCGTCCGAACGTGGCGGTGCTGCGTCAGCTCGGCTTTAGCGGTACCGATGAGCAGGTGGTCGAAAAAGCGGGGACGCAGACGCCGCACCTGCTCTCGGCGGCAAGCTCCGCCTCTTCGATGTGGGTCGCCAACGCGGCCACCGTCGCGCCGTCAGCCGATACGCTGGATGGCAAAGTCCACCTGACGGTGGCGAACCTGAATAACAAGTTTCACCGCGCCACCGAAGCGGAAACCACCGAGCGCGTGCTGCGCGCCATTTTCAACCAGGACGCCCATTTCGCGGTGCATCAGGCCCTGCCGCAGGTGGCGATGTTTGGCGACGAAGGCGCGGCCAACCATAACCGCCTGGGGGGCGATTATGGCGAGCCGGGTCTGCAGCTGTTTATTTACGGGCGCGAAGAGGGGGGCCACGCCGCGCCAACCCGTTATCCTGCGCGCCAGACGCTGGCGGCCAGCCAGGCCGTTGCCCGCCTGAACCAGGTCAATCCTTCCCAGGTGATTTTCGCCCAGCAGAACCCGCATGTGATCGACCAGGGCGTGTTCCACAACGACGTGATTGCCGTTTCCAACCGCCAGGTGCTGTTCTGCCACGAGCAGGCGTTTGCCCATCAGGAAAAGCTGCTCGCCACGCTGCATGAGCGCGTGCGCGGCTTTACGCCCATTCAGGTGCCAATGGCGGCGGTAAGCGTGCAGGACGCGGTTGAAACCTATCTGTTCAATAGCCAGCTGCTCAGCCGCGATGACGGCAGCATGATGCTGGTTCTGCCGCAGGAGTCCCGGGATCATCAGGGCGTGTGGCGCTACCTGACCGAGCTGGTGAAGGCCGATAACCCGATTGACGAACTGCGCGTGTTTGACCTGCGTGAAAGCATGGCCAACGGCGGTGGTCCAGCCTGTTTACGTCTGCGCGTGGTCTTGACTCAGGACGAAATGCAGGCGGTTAATCCGGCGGTCATGATGAACGATACGCTCTTTACGCGCCTGAATGACTGGGTCGATCGCTACTATCGCGACCGGCTAACGCAGGCCGATCTGGTTGACCCGCAGCTTCTGCGCGAAGGTCGCGAGGCGCTGGACGCGTTGTCGACAATCCTGCAGCTGGGATCGGTTTATCCGTTCCAGCGCTAAAGGAGTGGGTATGGAAAATTTACTGGCGCTGACCCTGGCCGATGAAACGCCGGAACAGAAAGAGGGGGATGGCCCCTCATTTCGCTGGCGGTGGCTGGGGCGCGGGGTGCTTGAGCTGACGCCGACCGCAAAGAGCGATCTCTCGCTGCTGCTTTCAACAGGCATTCACGGGAATGAAACGGCGCCCGTTGAGATTGTCGATCTGCTGCTGCGCGCGCTGTATCGCAATGAAATTGCCCTGAAGTGCCGCGTGCTGGTGGTGCTCGGCAATCCCCCTGCGCTGGCGCAAAACAAACGGTATCTGGTGAGCGACATTAACCGCATGTTCGGCGGGCGCTGGTCGCAGTTTCCGCAGAGTGACGAAACGGCGCGGGCAGCGTGGCTGGAGAACGTGGTGACCGCGTTCTTTGCCGCTGCGGGGCCCGTGCGCTGGCATCTGGATCTGCATACGGCCATCCGCGCGTCCTACCATGTCCGCTTTGGCGTTCTGCCGCAGCGCAATCAGCCGTGGGAGGAAGATTTCCTGAGCTGGCTGGGAGACGCCGGGCTGGAGGCGCTGGTGTTTCACCAGTCGCCGGGCGGAACCTTTACGCACTTCACCTGTGAGCACTTTGGTGCGTTGTCCTGTACGCTGGAGCTGGGGAAAGCGCTGCCGTTTGGGCAAAACGATCTCACCCGCTTTGCGCCAACGCATCTTGCCCTGCGGGCGCTGCTGGGCGGGTCGGCTCCCGAGCCTACGCATCAGACCGTTGAGCGTTACCGGGTCGTACAGCAGATCACGCGCCGCAGCGACGCCTTCCTGCTCCACATGGCCGCACACACCCTCAACTTCACCCCGTTCCGCAAAGGGGCGCTGCTGGCCGAGGACGGCGAGGAACGTTACGAGGTGCAGAAAACCACCGAGTATGTTTTATTCCCTAACCCAACCGTCGCGTTTGGCCTGCGGGCCGGGCTGATGCTGGAAAAAATATCCTGAACCTTTCCCCTCTCATCATCCGGGAGGGGAAGTTAAATACCGTTTCTTAGCAATTAAAGCGCGTGAACGTGTTTTGCAGAATATTCCTGGTGAATTGCTTTATTATTCACCTTCACTCCGTTATACTTTTGCTAAATCGCTTTAAAATCATCGTATTGAATATTTTTGGTTGCAACTCTCCACGCTTTATCCTTATTTCCTCCACATTTGGCGAAAATTTGTTTTTTACACTTTCATTGTTTTACCGTTGCTCTGACTAATTGACGATAAACCCCGTAAAGTTAATCTCGTCAACACGGCATAGCGCCGAAGAATAACTGAAAGAAAGGAAATAAATTATGCGTAAGTTTACTGCACTGTTTGTTGCTTCTACCCTGGCTCTGGGCGCTACCAGCATGGCGTTCGCCGCAGATACTGCGACCACCACCGCTGCCGCGCCTGCTGAAGGCAAAATGATGATGCATCATAAAGGCCCGGGTATGCACAACGAGATGATGATGTTTAAGGATCTCAACCTGACGGATGCGCAGAAACAGCAGATCCGCGATATCCGGAAAAGCGAACGCGAGCAGATGAAACGTCCGCCGCTGGAAGAGCGTCGTGCCATGCATGACATCATCGCCAGCGACAGCTTCGACAAGGCGAAAGCCGAAGCGCAGATCGACAAAATGGCCGAGCAGCACAAAGCCCGCATGCTGGCTCACCTGGAAACCCAGAACAAGATCTACAACATTCTGACCCCGGAACAGAAAAAACAATTTAATGCGAATTTTGAGAAGCGTCTGACAGAACGTCCGGCGATGGAAGGTAAAATGCCAGCACCAACCGAATAATCGGTTCACTCTCTTAAGACCGCCGGGATCCTGTCCACAAAAGCGAAAACGCTGTGGACAGGACCGGCGGTTTTTCTTTCCTGCCCTCTTGTCTGCCGCCGCCAGCGCGGTATGCTCCTGTAGTCGCATCAGAGAATGTTTGTAGAGTCATGGCGTTAGAATTTTTATTAACGTTCCGCTAAGGCCTGCCCGCTCTGCTGCCGATACTGTGTTGTGAATACCTAACGATAACAAACAAGACAGCAACGATAGCAATATCCTTGCCCTGGCACGGGTTGTGCCATTCAGGAGTGGTGATGGAGTTCTTTGATATCCGTAAGATGCCGGTCAGCCTCTGGCGCAATGGTGCGGGTGAAACGCGTGAGATTTGTTGTTTCCCTCCCGCAACGCGCGATTTTCACTGGCGCGCCAGTATCGCGACTATCGCCAGCAACGGCGAATTTTCCTCTTTTCCCGGCGTCGATCGGGTAATTACCTTGCTGGAAGGCGGGGAGGTGACGCTGGATGCGGGCCAGGCGTTCTTCCATACCCTTAAGCACCATCAGCCCTACAGCTTTGCCGGCGACCTGCCGGTGAAAGCGCTGCTGTCCGATGGGCGGATGGCGATGGACTTCAACATCATGACCCGTCGCGACTGCTGTCGGGCGAAGGTGCGCGTGGCTGACCGTACCTTTACCACCTTTGGCACACGCGGGGGCGTGGTGTTTGTGTTAAGCGGGGCGTGGCAGCTGGGTGATAAATTGCTGACGGCCGATCAGGGCGCCAGCTGGGAGGAGGGTACCCACACGCTGCGTCTGCTGGAGGCTCAGGGTACCTTATTGTTCAGCGAAATCACGTGGCTGCCAGGCCATTGAGCTCAATGATTTCAAACTTACCGGCCAGCACAGGTTTACAGAGAATTTTGTAGCCATCGTGGTCAAATCCGGCGGGCGTGCGCAGCAGGGTTGCCGCGTCGTTGATATCGTCGACAGCGCCCAGCCAGAGCCAGTTATTGACGATGTGATATTGGGTCATCGCGTCACCCACTTCTTTGAGCGCAACGGCGCTTTCCCAGGGCCAGCACTTCACGCTGATGGCCGCCAGACCGGCGAGGAGCCGGGCGTCGTGGGCCTCAACGCTCTCTTTCCCACAGCAGGCACCGGCACAGCGCTTCAGCGCGGATCGGAAACAGGCGCGTCCACGCGTGGTCGCCTCCAGGCCCAAAAGGCTGTAGCAAAGCTGGAGCTCGTCCGCCAGCGTCTGCAGCGCCTGAAGTGCGGCACGTTTATTGGCGAACAGTCCGTAGAGATTCGGGGCATGAGAAAAATCGACGTCGCGCGCGTAGACGACCTGCGGCTTGCCTTCGTTGATCTGCAGGGAGCAGAGCTGACGGTTGCGGCGCAGGCGCTTGTTGAAAAGCGGCTGTTGTTCTTTTATCAACCGCGCCTCCAGCAACAGCGCGCCCATTTCTCCCGCCGTCTGGAACCAGGTAATGCGTCGCGACTGGCGCAGCATGGCGGCCTCATCCGGAGTACGCAGATGGGATAACACCCGACTGCGAATGTTAACGCTCTTGCCGATGTAGAGCGGCAGCGTGTCGCTTTCACCGTGAAAGATGTACACGCCCGGCTGTTTAGGCAATGCCTCAAGCCAGGGACGAAGGTGCTCGGGATATTCGTAGATAGCCGCCGCTTCAAACTCAAGACGCGGGGCGGATTGACGCCTGCTCACATACTGCTCCATATACTGTTCAGGCATACAGTGTAGCAGAGAGGGTTTGGTTAAAAAAGAGCCGGGTGGCGGCTACGCCTTACCCGGCCTACAAAACGGGGCTACCGTTTTGCGTTTATTTCCAGAAGTCGTCAAACACCGTTATCGGTGGGCGACGCTTGTGCTCGGTTTTCAGATACCAGCCTTCGATGATCTTTGCGGTGCCTTCATCCAGCTTTTTGCCTTCCAGATAATCATCAATGTTGTCGTAGGTGACGCCAAGAGCCGCTTCATCCGGCAGGGAAGGGCGATCGTCCTCCAGATCGGCCGTCGGCGCTTTCTTATACAGATGCTCAGGACAGCCCAGCGCGGCAAGCAGCTGCTTACCCTGACGCTTGTTCAGGCGGAAGATCGGGTTGATGTCGGTGCCGCCGTCGCCGTACTTGGTGAAGAAACCGGTGATCGCTTCGGCCGCATGGTCGGTGCCGACCACGACGCCTTTGGTCATCCCGGCAATGCTGTACTGCGCTTTCATGCGCTCGCGGGCTTTCTCGTTGCCGCGAACAAAATCGCTTAACTCAATGCCCGCTTCGCGAAGCGCCTGCTCGCTTGCCAGCACGGAGCCTTTAATATTGACGGTCAGCACGCGGTCAGGCTGAATGAAGGCGATTGCATCCTGGCAATCCTGCTCGTCCGCCTGTACGCCATATGGAAGACGCACGGCGATAAATTGCAGGGTTTCATCTCCCGTCTCCTCGCGCAGCTCTGAAATTGCCATCTGGCAGAGCTTACCGGTCAGCGTTGAATCCTGGCCGCCGCTGATGCCCAGCACCAGAGATTTCAGGAAAGAGTTCTTCTTTAAATACGCTTTTAAAAAATCCACGCTGCGGCGGATCTCTTCATTTGCATCTACCGCAGGCTTCGCGCCCAGCGCCTGGATAATCTCTTGTTGCAGAGTCATCACGCTCTCCATAAACAGAATGTGTTAACTGTTAAAACTAACCCTTTGGACGTAAAACGACAAGGATCACAGTTTCGAGTGCGCTAATTTACGCCGTTTTAGCAGGTTATCGTTGTTTTATTAGAATTTTCCGAAATTCGTCTGGCGTAACGCACAAAGTTGAACAATAGTACTTTTTATCCCATGCTTAGATAACACGCTGATAAACAAGAGGACGGAATATGAACAAGAACGTAGCAGGAATTCTTAGCGCAGCGGCGGTACTGACTATGCTGGCAGGGTGTACGGCTTACGATCGCACCAAGGATCAGTTTACGCAGCCCGTAGTAAAAGATGTCAAAAAAGGGATGACCCGTTCGCAGGTCGCTGCGATTGCCGGTAAACCTTCTTCCGAAGTCACCATGATTCATGCTAAAGGGACCTGCCAGACCTACATTCTGGGTCAACGTGATGGTAAGGCAGAAACCTACTTTGTCGCCCTGGATGATACCGGTCATGTGATCAACTCCGGCTATCAGACCTGTGCTGAATACGATACTGACCCGCAGGCACCTAAGGCGTAGTAACCCTGCTTGCCTGAGGATGTTAACAAACCGGCCCCGGGGCCGGTTTTTTTATGCATCAGAAAATCTTATTTCTTTTCGCGAATTATTTGCCCGAAATGTGAGGGTAGTCAACAAGCCAGGTCAATGAGAGACAATTTGAGTCTGTTCAGAATTATCCCCTGTCTGTACCATTGCGTATACTCACTCCAACGATAAACAACAGTACGCAAACTACCTGTCTGCCGGGACAGCGAGTCGAGTGAGAACGCGACGGCAGGTAGTCATACAAGAGGGAAATTACGATGGAAAAGAAACATATCTACCTGTTCTGCTCAGCGGGCATGTCAACCTCGCTTCTGGTGTCAAAGATGCGTGCGCAGGCTGAAAAGTATGAAGTCCCTGTGGTGATCGAAGCGTTCCCGGAAACGCTGGCGGGCGAAAAAGGTCAGACAGCCGATGTTGTTTTACTGGGACCGCAAATTGCCTATATGTTGCCCGAAATTCAACGACTGTTACCCAATAAACCGGTCGAAGTGATCGACTCGGGGCTGTACGGCAAGATTGATGGTTTAGGTGTTCTTAAAGCTGCTGTGGCAGCGATTAAAAAAGCTGCTAATTAATTTTTATTTTTCCCGTCAAAGAGTTATTTCACACACAATACGCCGTAACATGCGTTACGGCATTTAAGGGTATTTTCCTATGAGTAAAGTCATCGCTTCACTTGAAAAGGTACTCCTTCCTTTTGCTGTTAAAATAGGAAAGCAGCCTCACGTTAATGCCATCAAAAACGGCTTTATTAAATTAATGCCGTTGACGCTGGCCGGGGCCATGTTCGTTTTAATTAACAACGTTTTTCTGAGCTTTGGTGAAGGTTCCTTCTTTTATTCATTAGGAATTCGGTTAGACGCTTCCACAATTGAAACCCTTAATGGTTTTAAAGCCATCGGCGGCAACGTCTATAACGGTACGTTGGGGATTATGTCGCTGATGGCGCCTTTCTTTATTGGGATGGCGCTGGCAGAAGAGCGTAAGGTGGACCCACTGGCTGCCGGGTTATTATCCGTCGCCGCCTTTATGACAGTGACCCCGTACAGCGTCGGTGAAGCCTATGCTGTGGGCGCCAACTGGTTGGGTGGGGCTAACATCATCTCCGGTATTGTTATCGGCCTGGTGGTGGCAGAGATGTTCACCTTTATTATCCGTCGCAACTGGGTGATCCGCCTGCCGGATAGCGTACCGGCCTCCGTTTCCCGTTCATTTTCCGCGTTGATTCCAGGCTTCATTATTCTCTCTATTATGGGGATTATCGCCTGGGCGCTCTCCCACTGGGGCACGAACTTCCACCAGATCATCATGGACTCTATCTCTACGCCGCTGGCGTCTATGGGTGGCGTGGTCGGTTGGGCGTACGTGATTTTCACCTCTCTGCTGTGGTTCTTTGGCGTGCATGGTTCACTGGCACTGGCCGCGCTGGACAGCGGAATTATGACCCCGTGGGCACTGGAAAACGTTGCACTTTATCAGCAGTACGGCTCCGTTGACGCGGCGCTGGCAGCGGGTAAAACCTTCCATGTGTGGGCGAAGCCGATGCTTGACTCCTATATCTTCCTGGGCGGTACCGGGGCAACCTTGGGTCTGATCATCGCGGTCTTTATTGTCTCTCGTCGCGCAGACTACCGTCAGGTCGCGAAGCTGGCGCTGCCATCAGGCATCTTCCAGATTAACGAACCGATTCTGTTCGGTCTGCCAATCATCATGAACCCGGTCATGTTCATTCCGTTCATCCTGGTTCAGCCGCTGCTGGCCGCTATCACCCTGACGGCGTATTACATGGGCATCATTCCACCGGTCACCAACATTGCACCGTGGACCATGCCAGCGGGTCTGGGCGCCTTCTTCAACACCAACGGCAGCGTCGCAGCCTTCCTGCTGGCGATATTTAACCTCGGGATTGCCACCCTGCTGTACATGCCGTTCGTAGCGATTGCGAACAAAGCCGCCACCATCATTGATGAAGAAGAGAGCGAAGAGGATATCGCCCTCTCACTGAAATTCTAAGATTGACGGCGCGGGGAAACCCGCGCCAGCCACAAGGAGCTTAAAGATGTTAGATTTGGATAATATTGTCGCAGACGACGCCGTCGAGAACGATCTCGAAGAAGTGGTGATGGGGCTTATCATCAACTCCGGGCAGGCCCGCAGCCTGGCCTACGCCGCGCTGAAGCAGGCCAAGCAGGGGGATTTCGCCGCGGCGAAAACCATGATGGAACAGTCCCGCACGGCGCTGAACGAAGCGCACCTGGTGCAGACAAAGCTGATTGAAAGCGATCAGGGCGAAGGGAAGATGAAGGTCAGCCTGGTGCTGGTCCACGCGCAGGATCACCTGATGACCTCGATGCTGGCACGCGAGCTGGTGGCGGAGCTTATTGAGCTTCACGAGAAGATGCAGTAAGTCAGACTGAGTAGCAGGAGGTCAGCACGATGGAAATTAAAACCGCACTTGAACAGCAGCTGTTTAATGGCAAAAATTTTCACGTGGTTATCTACAACAAGACGGAGAGCGCCAGCGGTCTGCATCAGCATGACTACTACGAGTTCACGATTGTTCTGACCGGCCGCTACTACCAGGAGATCAACGGTAAGCGCGTTCTGCTTGAACGAGGGGATTTTGTCTTCCTGCCGATGGGATCTTATCACCAGAGCTTTTACGAATTTGGTGCCACCCGTATTCTGAATGTGGGCGTCAGCAGACGTTTCTTCGAGAAGCATTATCTGCCGCTGGTGCCGTTCTGCTTTGTGGCCTCCCAGGTTTATCGCGTCAAAAACGAGTTCATGACCTGGATTGAAACGGTTATCGCCTCGCTTAACTTCCGCGACAATGAATTTGATGAGTTTATTGAAACGGTGACCTTCTACGTGATGAACCGGCTGCGCCATCATCGTGAAGAGCAGCAGGTGACGGATGATATTCCGCAATGGCTACGCAGCACCGTTGAGCTGATGCACGATAAAAGCCAGTTCAGCGAAAATGCGCTGGAAAATATGGTCTCCCTGTCGGGCAAATCCCAGGAATATCTGACCCGCGCGACGCAGCGTTATTACCGTAAAACGCCCGTGCAAATTATTAATGAAATCCGCATTAATTTTGCTAAAAAACAGCTGGAAATTACCAACTATTCTGTCACCGATATTGCATACGAGTCAGGATACAGCAGCCCCAGCCTGTTTATTAAAACCTTTAAGAAATTGACGTCATTCACACCGAACAGTTACCGGAAAAATTTGACGGTAATTAATTAACTGTCGGCGGATTACCCGCCACGAATATTGCTTTAATGGCTTGCCCAAATAGCGGGAAGAGCACGCTATACCTTGCAGGCGATTAACCTGATACGCTAAGGGAGATATTATGCAGAAGAAATTAAAAGTCGTAACCATTGGTGGCGGCAGCAGCTATACCCCGGAATTACTCGAAGGTTTCCTGAAACGTTATCATGAATTACCGGTCAGCGAATTATGGCTGGTAGACGTTGAGGAAGGTCAGGAGAAGCTGAATATTATTTTCGACCTGTGCAAGCGCATGGTGGAAAAAGCGGGCGTGCCTCTGACCGTGCATAAAACCCTCGATCGTCGTCTGGCGCTGAAAGATGCGGATTTTGTCACCACCCAGCTGCGCGTCGGCCAGCTGAAGGCGCGTGAGCTGGACGAGCGTATTCCCCTGAGCCACGGGTATCTGGGGCAGGAGACCAACGGCGCGGGCGGCCTGTTTAAAGGCCTGCGCACCATCCCGGTGATTTTCGACATCGTCAAAGACGTGCAGGAGATCTGCCCGAACGCGTGGGTCATTAACTTCACCAACCCGGCCGGTATGGTGACCGAGGCGGTCTATCGTCATACGAACTTCAAGCGCTTTATCGGCGTCTGTAATATTCCGATCGGCATGAAGATGTTCATCCGCGACGTGCTGGCGCTGACCGACAACGACGATCTCTCCATCGATCTGTTCGGCCTGAACCACATGGTGTTTATTAAAGATGTCATCGTGAACGGAGAATCGCGCTTTGCCGAGCTTCTCGACGGCGTGGCCTCCGGTCGTCTGACGGCGGCATCGGTGAAAAACATCTTTGACCTGCCGTTCAGCGAAGGGCTGATCCGCTCGCTGAATCTGCTGCCTTGCTCGTACCTGCTTTACTACTTCAAGCAGAAAGAGATGCTGGCCATCGAAATGGGCGAGTATTATAAGGGCGGCGCGCGTGCGCAGATCGTTCAGAAGGTCGAAAAGCAGCTGTTCGATTTGTATAAAGACCCGAACCTGAACGTCAAACCGAAAGAGCTGGAGCAGCGCGGCGGGGCCTATTACTCCGATGCGGCGTGCGAAGTGATCAACGCCATCTACAACGACAAGCAGGCGGAGCACTATGTTAACGTCCCGCATCACGGCCATGTCGACAATATTCCGGCTGACTGGGCCGTTGAAATGACCTGCATCCTGGGGCGCGAGGGGGCTAAACCGCATCCGCGTATCACCCACTTCGATGACAAGGTCATGGGGCTGATTCATACCATCAAAGGCTTTGAAGTGGCAGCAAGCAACGCGGCGCTGAGCGGGGAGCTCAATGACGTGCTGCTGGCCCTGAACCTCAGCCCGCTGGTGCATTCTGACCGCGACGCGGAGCAGCTGGCCAGCGAGATGATCCTGGCGCATGAAAAATGGTTGCCGAACTTTGCCGCCACGATCGAGAAGCTGAAGTTCAAACAGCAATAAGAGGACGCACAATGGAAAACCTGCTGATCGTTAATGCTGATGATTTTGGTCTCTCGAAAGGTCAGAACTACGGCATTATTGAAGCCTGTCGCCGGGGGGTTGTGACCTCTACAACGGCCCTGGTTAACGCTGAGGCGGTTGAACACGCGGCGCAGCTGAGCCGCGAGGTGCCAGAGCTGGGCGTCGGCATGCATTTTGTGCTGACGCTCGGGATGCCGCTTTCGCCAATGCCGGGCCTGACGCGCGACGGCCAGCTGGGTAAATGGATTTGGGAACGGGCGGAGCAGGGTGCTCTGCCGCTCGAAGAGATTGCCCGCGAGCTGGAGTGCCAGTTCAACCGCTTCGTTGATGTGTTTGGTCAGGCGCCGACGCACATCGACAGCCATCACCACGTGCATATGATCCCGGCGATTTTCCCGCTTGTCGCCGGGTTTGCACAGCGCAAAGGCGTGGCGATGCGCGTGGATCGCAATGTGCACGGATTGCCGGACTGCGCTGTTACGTCCACTGAGGGGTTCAGCAGCGCGTTTTACGGAGAAGAGATCAGCGAAGCGCTGTTCCTGAAGGTGCTGGATGATTCCGCTGCCCGCGGTGAAACCTCGGTGGAAGTGATGGCGCATCCTGCCTTTGTCGATAACACCGTGCGTAAAAGCGCCTACTGCTGGCCGCGGCTGGCGGAGCTGGACGTGCTGACGTCGGCCTCGCTGAAATACGCGATTGCCGAGCGCGGGTATCGGTTGGGGACGTTCAGGGAGCTGTAAGAGTTGCCGGGTGGCGGCTTCGCCTTACCCGGCCTACGAACGACCTGCTAACTCTTGTAGGCCCGGTAAGGCGAAGCCGCTACCGGGCTTTTTTTTACGCCGGAATCTGATCGATCTTACAGCTGCGTGACCAGACGCGGTGCGCGGCGAGCAAATCAAACAGCTTCGTCATGAAGGCATCGTCAACGTTATCTCCCTCGACAATGCCGTCCTCACCCTGATCGGCCACCTTCAGCTGCGCTTTAAACTGTCGCGCGTCGCCGGACAGCGCGATCGGTTTCAGGTGCTTATAGGCTTCCAGCAGATAATAGACGGCGTCGCCGTTGGTCAGCAGACTGGCAAGATCTCCGCCTGGCACAATCACCGCATCGACGGTGAGCGATGGCGCACCGGCAAAGGTCGCCGCGACCGGCAACACAGAACCATCGTCGGCCGTCAGTTCACCCATGCGGGAATAGAGCAGTTTGGCATGCACGCCCTGGGTTTTTAGCGCCTGCATGATCCCCAGCACGTCGCTGGCGCGGGTTTTGTCGTTCAGCAGAATGGCAACCACGCGGCCTTTAATCGAGCCGCCCGGCACCGCATACAGGCTCAGCGACGGATCTTTCTTCACGCCGTTAACCTCTTTCGGCGGAGCGAGGTTACGCTGCTCGTCGGTCAGCGTAATGCCCAGGTTGTCCGCGACGCTCTGGGCAAGCTGAACATCAATATGCGCCAGCTGATCGACCACGCGCTCGCGGATGTAGGTGCGCACCACTTTACTCAGCTCAAAGCTGAAGCCGCCGATGATGTGCTGTTGCTCAATCGGCGTCTGGCTGTTCCAGAACAGGCGAGGGTGGGCGTAATACTCGCCGAACGAGGGGCTGCGCTCGCGAATTTTATTGCCATCAATACGCTCCTGATAGGATTCAAATCCACCGCGTTTCGGTCCGGGAGGCGTTTCACGCGGCCAGTTATCGTTGATGGAGTTCGGCTCATAGTTCGCCGGGTTGGTATCAATATCCTGACGGTGCATCCCGTCGCGCTGGAAGTTGTGGTACGGGCAGGTTGGGCGGTTAATCGGAATTTCGTGGAAGTTCGGCCCGCCAAGACGGCTGATCTGCGTATCGGTATAGGAGAACAGGCGTCCCTGCAGGAGCGGATCGTTGGTGAAGTCCAGCCCCGGCACGATATGCCCCGGGTGGAACGCGGCCTGCTCGTTTTCGGCAAAGAAGTTATCCGGGTTGCGGTTGAGCACCATTTTACCCACCAGCTGCACCGGCACCAGCTCTTCCGGGATCAGCTTCGTCGGGTCCAGAAGGTCGAAATCGAACTTAAATTCGTCCTCTTCCGGGATGAGCTGCAGGCCCAGCTCGTATTCCGGGAAGTCGCCCGCTTCAATGGATTCCCAGAGCTCGCGGCGATGGAAGTCCGGATCGCGCCCGGTCAGCTTCTGCGCCTCGTCCCACACCAGCGAGGCTTTACCCGCCACCGGCTTCCAGTGGAAACGGACAAACGTGGCTTTCCCCTCGGCGTTGATCATTCGGAAGGTATGGATGCCGAACCCCTCCATGGTGCGGTAGCTGCGGGGGATCCCGCGGTCTGACATCGCCCACATCACGTTGTGTAAGGTTTCAGGCTGCAGGGAGACATAGTCCCAGAAGGTGTCGTGCGCACTTTGTCCCTGCGGTATGGCCCAGTGGGGCTCCGGTTTTACCGCATGGACAAAGTCAGGAAATTTATGCGCGTCCTGAATGAAAAACACCGGGGTGTTATTGCCCACCAGATCGAAAATGCCCTCTTCGGTATAAAACTTGGTGGCAAAGCCGCGGATATCACGCACCGTGTCTGCCGAACCTGCGCCGCCCTGCACGGTGGAGAAACGCACAAATACCGGGGTAATTTTATCCGGGTCGGAGAGGAAGTCCGCTTTGGTGATCGCCTTCAGGCTCTTGTAGGGCTGAAAATAGCCGTGCGCAGCGGAACCGCGTGCGTGGACGATGCGTTCCGGTATCCGCTCGTGGTCAAAATGGGTGATTTTTTCCCGCAGAATGAAGTCTTCCAGCAGGGTTGGCCCGCGCGAGCCTGCGCGAAGGGAGTTCTGATCGTCAGCAATGCGCACGCCCTGATTGGTGGTGAGCGCAAAACCTTCGCCGCCTTTACGGTGTGGCTCAAGCGATTTCAGCTTCTCGTTTCCCGTATCCGGGGATTTCATGCTTCCCGGTGCGGTAGGCTGTTCGCCCGGTGCGGAAGGGCCCGGGGAGGGGCGGTGAGAGCCGTCAGAAGGGGCGAGAGAGTCCATGCCCGGTTGAGATTCTTCAGTGCCATGAATCGGTGATTGATGTGTTTTATCTTTGTTCGACATTGCACGCTTCTCCTTTATCCATTGCTAAAAACCCTATTAAGGATAGAACAATGTCGTGAGATGGCTCGCGAACTAAGAGTTTTCACATGCCATCATTAACGAAAGGAGCCATCTCACCCACTCGGAGCGCGACGGAAGGCAGCAGGATCGGCTATCATAGAATTTTCCTGCTTCAAGAATTTGCTTTAGTGAATCCGTCGCTTATGAAACCTCTTCGTCAACAAAACCGCCAGGTTATTAGCTATGTGCCCCGCGTTGAGCCCGCGCCGCCAGACCATGCCCTGAAAGTGGAGGGCTTTCGCGATGTGTGGCAGTTACGGGGGAAATACGTGGCCTTTGTGCTAATCGGCGAGCATTTCCGTCGCTCTCCCACCTTTACGGTGCCGGAGTCCGCACAGCGGTGGGCGATGCAGATCCGCCAGGATGAAGAGGTTGAAGAATAACAGCCATAAAAAAACCGCCTGTTGGCGGTTTTTTTATATCTACAGCGATTAACGATGCGCCAGTTCGGCGTCGTCTTCACTTTCCAGAATCGCTTTGTCGGTCTGCTTCAGCCACTGGCTGGTCAGCGTACCGGCGGTCATGGAGCCGCTGACGTTCAGCGCGGTACGGCCCATGTCGATCAGCGGCTCAACGGAGATCAGCAGCGCGACAAGCGTCACAGGCAGACCCAGCGCAGGCAGCACAATCAGCGCGGCGAAGGTTGCACCGCCGCCAACGCCCGCAACGCCTGCGGAGCTTACGGTGACAATCCCGACCAGCGTGGCGATCCAGACCGGATCCAGCGGGTTGATGCCGACTGTAGGAGCAACCATTACCGCCAGCATCGCCGGGTACAGACCCGCACAGCCGTTCTGACCAATGGTGGCACCAAAGGAGGCAGAGAAGCTGGCGATGGATTCAGGCACGCCCAGACGACGAGTCTGTGCTTCAACGTTCAGCGGAATAGACGCGGCGCTGGAACGGCTGGTGAAGGCAAAGGTCAGTACCGGCCAGACCTTACGGAAGTATTTCAGCGGGCTGACGCCGTTCACGCCCAGCAGGATGCCGTGCACCACGAACATAATGCCAAGGCCCAGGTAAGAGGCGACAACGAAGCTGCCCAGCTTAATGATGTCCTGCAGGTTAGAGCCGGCAACCACTTTGGTCATTAGCGCCAGCACGCCGTAAGGGGTGAGCTGCATGACCAGACGAACCAGCTTCATCACCCAGCTTTGCAGGGTATCAATCGCGGTCAGCACGCGTTCGCCTTTTGGCGCATCGTCTTTCAGCAGCTTCAGCGCCGCCACGCCCAGGAACGCGGCGAAAATAACCACGCTGATGATGGAGGTTGGGCTCGCACCGGTCAGGTCAGCAAACGGGTTCTTCGGAATGAAGGAGAGCACCATCTGCGGCACGGTCAGGTCAGCCACTTTACCGACGTAGTTGGTCTGAATTGCGGCCAGACGCGCCGTTTCAGCGGTCCCCTGAACCAGACCTTCTGCGGTCAGGCCAAACAGGTTAGTGACCAGCACACCCACCAGCGCGGCAATCAGCGTGGTGAACAGTAGCGTACCAATGGTCAGGAAACTGATTTTTCCCAACTGGGTCGCGTTATGCAGGCGGGCAACGGCGCTCAGAATAGAGGCGAATACCAGCGGCATAACGATCATCTGCAGCAGCTGAACATAGCCGTTACCGACAATGTTGAACCACTGAATGGAATCTTTCAGTACTGGATTATCGGAGCCATAAATAGCCTGTAATGCCAGACCAAATACGACACCCATGGCCAGACCAACCAGCACCTTTTTCGCCAGGCTCCACTGTTTATGGCGCGCCTGCGCGAGAAGCAATAGCAATACAACGAACACAACGACGTTCGCGATGAGTGGAAAATTCATCTCCGTTCTCCTGATTTATTATCGGGTCGGTTTTTACCGATCCTGTTGGCGGAAGGTTAGCAGAAGTGTGATGTCGCGCTTATATCCAAATGGAATGGGTTATGACAAATGGGATAGTTTTGTTGGTTTACTGTTCAATCTGGTGATGAATAAAGCGATTGAACTGAAATTGTAGCGAATTAATCATCTGGGAAGACCAGCGGACTGCACTGTTTTCGGGCAACGTTTGCGGCATCCAGACGGCGTAAGCAAACAGCGCCATGCACAAGACGCGCTCCAGCTGGTTCCCTTTCTGCGGTGCGAGGATGGGAAAACGGAAGCGCCAGCGGCAGGGCCACAGCAGCGGTACGCCCGCGGGCGTCAGCATATCGGCCAGAATATGGCTCAGATAGCCCAGCACCATCCCCTGGATGGCATCGGCGGGGACGATCCAGCTTTCGGGCACTTTTAAATAGAAAAGCGTCAGCAGGCCAAACACGGCCAGCAGGCTGTGCGTAAACCCCCGGTGGCCGAACGCGCGGGCGATGGGTTTCGATACCCACTTCAGGCGCTGTCCGAGGAACGACTTGGGGTGATCGATGTCGGGCAGCAGACAGGTCAATACGGCGGAAGGGACGATATGCCACCAGTCCCCCTGTGCCAGCACGGGGGTGAGTTCAGCGTTTTTGGCAAATACTGCGCACGCGATAGAAAAAAGCAGGTGGCCTTCCGCCGTCATGATAAAACCCATAAAACTGTCAATTCATACAGTATAGGGTTTTTATACAGTAGGCGGAAGAGGTGACGGTGTAACTGTTTGTCACAAACTGCAGGAGGGTCTTAACCGCCCCGGAGGTGATGCGCCGTGAGTTCTGCCAGTGAAATCAGCTTCACATCGGCAAGGGCAAACCGGGGATCGTGGCGGCCTTCTTCCGCAGGCACCACAATGGAGCGCATCCGCGCGGCTTTAGACGCTATCATGCCGTTAACGGAATCTTCCAGCGCAACGCAGTTGAGGGGATCCACGCCGAGCTTAGCGGCACAGTCGAGATAGACCTGCGGGTGCGGCTTGCTGTAAGGCAATTTCTCAGCGGACGCCAGCGCGTCGAAACTGTCGCGCAGTTCAAACATGATGAGCACTTTTTCCAGCATATGCAGCGGTGACGCCGAGGCCAGGCCGACCTTGAGCCCCTGGGCTTTACACAGCGCGACGGCCTCACGTACGCCGGGCAGCAGCGGCTTGCTCTCTTCTACCAGCGAAATGGCGCGGCTGATAATGCGCGCGGTCACTTCATCACGACCCGGTCCAGCCCACGGCTGTTGGGCAAACCACAGGTCAACCACCATATCGATGCGCAGGCCCAGCGTATCGGGAAGTTCATTACGGCGGCTGATGTCCACGCCCAGGCTGGCCATGACCTCCAGTTCGGCGCGATCCCACAACGGTTCGGAATCGATCAGTAATCCATCCATGTCAAAAATTGCGGCAAGAATTTGGCGCGGTGTCGACATCACAACGTCTCCTTATCCAGGGTGTTCGACAGACGATAAGTGCTAAGCACACTCTGCAATTTAGCATATTGCTTTTAAAGAGCGGGCGAAATTGATGACCAGCAGGTAGACTTAGGCACAAATAACGCGTCTTTATGAAGAGGAACTGATGACGTATCAACAAGCTGGACGCATTGCGGTCTTAAAACGTATTGCTGGCTGGGTGATTTTTATTCCTGCCGTCATTTCTACGCTGATTTCTGTACTCAAATTTATGTACGATCACAGTGAAAAACAGCCGGGTATCAATGCGGTTATGCTTGATTTTGCGCATGTGATGATTGAGATGATGCGTTTTAATACGCCATTCTTGAATGTCTTCTGGTTTAACTCACCGACCCCGGATTTTCAGCATCAGCTGAATATCGGCTTTTGGGTGATCTACGCCCTGATCTTTGTTGCGCTGGCGCTGCAGGCCTCTGGCGCGCGAATGAGTCGTCAGACGCGCTTCTTACGCGAGGGCGTCGAGGACCAGCTCATTCTGGAGCAGGCCAAAGGCCCGGAAGGCATGAGCCGGGAGCAGATTGAATCCCGCATTGTTGTGCCGCGTCACACCATTTTCCTGCAAATTTTTCCGCTCTATATCCTTCCCGTGATTATCATTGTGGCAGGATACTTCTTCTTCTCACTGCTCGGTTTTCTGTAACCGATACGGGTGGCGGCAAAGCCACCCGTTCGCGTCTCAGGCGGCAAGCATGCGCTCAAGCGCCCGCTGGGCGTTAACCAGGTGTTCCCCACCAAAAAGTATGGCGCGGTTCATCAGCGTATAAAGCTGATACACCGGTTGACGATCGAGGAAGCCGGGCGGCAGGGGCGAAACCGACTGATACCCGTCGTATATCTGCGGCGGTTGTTCTGGGTGCAGCGGCAGCATGGCAAGGTCGCACTCTCGGTCACCCCAGTAGCAGGCCGGGTCGAAGATATAGGGGCCGTTGGGCCCCAGCGCGCAGTTATCGGACCACAAATCACCGTGGAGCAGAGACGCCTGAGGCTGGTGGGAGGCCAGACGCTGCTGCACGTGTTCGACGATGGCATCAATATTGCCAAACTCCAGCCCTTTTTCGGCGGCAAGCTCTAGCTGCCAGCCAATGCGCTGCTCGGCAAAAAACGTCGACCAGCGGCGCTGCCAGGCATTGGGCTGCGGCGTGGTGGAGAGATCGTTGTCAAAATCAAGGCCAAACTGCGGCTGGTCGCTCCACTGATGGAGGCGCGCTAGCTGCTGGCCAAGAATGAAAGCGTTATGGGCATCCAGCGGACGGGCGGGGAGATATTCCATGACCAGAAAACTGTAATCGCGGTCGCTACCGACGGCCAGAACCTGCGGGACCGTCACCGTTTTACTGCGCGACAACAGCTCCAGCTGATCGGCTTCGGCGGTAAATATCGGAAGCAGCTCGCGTTCATCGCATTTTACGAAGAGATCGCGCCCTGCGTAGCGTAAATGCCACGCGGCGTGGATCTCTCCGCCTGGCAGTTCGTTACGCAGTTCAATTTCACCTTCACCCAGCTGCTCACTTAAAAGATGACTGATAGCCTGCCACATGTTGACTCTCCCATGTTGTCTGCCAGATCATAAAGTTAGCGCATTATTGCGGTAAAAAAATACGAACTAACGCACACCTGAGCGGTTTAATTTCATACAGGGCACTTATTGTTCTTTTTTCTGCCAGCTTTCCCAGGTGTCGACGTCAATTTCGGCTGGCTTGTCGGTCACACTTTCCACCAGGCTGGCGGCCAGCGCATGGACCTCTTCTTTATTCAGGGCACCGATCAGACCAAATGCCAGGGTGCCTAAATCATGAATATTGCCTTCGTCATCCGTCAGGGTGAGGAGAAAATTAGCCCGGGTAAAGGCATTGTTGAGCTCATTTAGCTCGGTAAGCGATGCCTCATGAAGGTTGACGGTTACGACATAACGAGTGATGTCACCACTGCTCATAATTCACCTCATTGTTATCATGGAAGTTTTCTTAGCATAGTCGATAGTTTGCGTTTGGCGACTCGGGGATGACGTTCCCCTCCATGCAGATGAAGGGGAACAGACGTTAATTTCGGGACAGGTAATCGACGATTTTTTGCGTATCGGCCAGCGAACAGAGGCGCGTGCCCTGGTTGATGGTGGCGGCGCTACCCGCCGCCACGCCGTAGCGCGTCATCTCCAGCAGTGACGCACCCTGCGCCAGTTTAAGCGTCATCGCACCCACCATGCTGTCACCCGCGCCAACCGTGCTCTGGCTCTTCATCGGCGGTGGAACAACCTGAACGGACGACGTTTCATCGACGGCCAGCGCCCCCTGCGGACCGAGGGAAACCACCACGCGTCGCGCTTTGCCGCTGCGTACCAGCTCCTGCGCGGCGGTGCGCACATCGTCAGGCTGCGTCAGTTCGCGGTTGACCAGCGCGCTTAGCTCTTTCTGGTTGGGTTTGACCAGCTCAAGATTGCCCGGCACTAAGGCCGCCTGCAGAGCCTCGCCGCTGCTGTCAACGATGCATCGGATACCGCGTTGCTGCGCCGCCTGAATCAGCGCGGTTAATTTTTCCGTACTGACGCCGGGCGGCAGGCTGCCGCTGACCACCAGCAGCGCGCCGCTTTCTATCGTCAGCACTTTCTCTTCAAGCTGACGAAACTCGTCATCGGTGAGTTTCGCGCCCGGCATGACAAACCGGTACTGCTCGCCGCTGGATTCCACGTGGACATGCAGGTTTTGCCGCGTCCAGTCTTTCGCCTCGACGGTCTCTACGGCCACCTGTTCATCTGCCAGCAGGGAGACCAGGTGTTCACCGGTAGCACCGCCTGCGGGGAAAATGGCCGTGGCTTTGCCGCCGAGGTGGGTAATGGCGCGCGCCACGTTGATACCGCCACCGCCGGGCTCAAAGACCGGGGCGCTACAGCGCAATTTACCTTCCGGATAAATCTGCGGCGTCAGGGTGGCGGAATCAAGGGAAGGGGAGAGCGTCAGGGTGTAGATAGGAACCATCATTACCTCCTTTTAGCATGGGTTCCTTTTAGTCTGGCACCATTTGTCAGGAAGGCAATGTAAATAACAGTATGATTTTAAATATGAATAGTGAATAAAAGTGAGGCCGGAGACATATAAAATAAAACGCTTTTTGGGATCGTTCTTATTCAAAAAATGAAATAAGAAAACATTGCTATGTTATTTGCGGCTTTTTATAATTTGTTACCTTTCTCTGGACGCCTTGTCATTGATCCTCAAGAAAGATTCCGGGACCGTGTGGTCTCTTTTTTTGTTGTACGGACTCCTTAATAAAATGAAGCTTTTAAAGACAGTGCCCGCTGCACTGATGCTGGCGGGTGGCGTGTTTGCGGCTATGAACGCGACCGCCGATGATTCCGTTTTTACTGTCATGGACGATCCCTCCACCGCGAAAAAACCGTTTGAAGGTAACCTGAACGCGGGGTACCTGGCACAATCCGGTAACACGAAAAGCTCTTCTCTGACGGCGGACAGTACGCTCACCTGGTACGGTAATACCACCGCCTGGTCTCTGTGGGGTAATGCCAGCAATACGTCCGCTAATGACGAACGCTCTTCCGAGAAATATGCGGTAGGCGGACGTAGCCGTTACAACATGACCGACTATGACTACCTGTTTGGTCAGGCAAGCTGGTTAACCGACCGTTACAACGGTTATCGCCAGCGTGACGTGTTCACGGCGGGTTATGGTCGTCAGTTCCTGAACGGTCCGGTACACAGCCTCCGTTTTGAATTCGGTCCCGGTGTGCGTTATGACGAGTACACCAATGGCGATACCAAAACCCAACCGCTCGGTTACGCTTCTGGTACCTATGCCTGGCAGATGACTGATAACACCAAATTTACACAGGGTGTTTCTGTATTTGGTGCCGACGACACGACGCTGAACTCTGAGACGGCGCTCAACGTGGCCATCAACGAACACTTTGGTCTGAAAGTCGCCTACAACGTGACCTGGAACTCTTCACCACCAGAGTCTGCACCGGATCATACCGACCGCAGAACCACGGTTTCACTGGGTTATAGAATGTAATGAAGACGGGCCGATGATAATGTCGGCCCGTTTATTCTCTCTGATCTTGTGACGTCCCTTCTGATGAGCTGTACTCGCCCCTAACCCCAAATCATCGCCGCCCAACGGAGTAACAGCATTGCGCCGCAGATGGCAATCAGCACCAGCACCATTTTCCAGTGTTTTACGGCAAATCGTTTTGTTGGCATAACCTAATCCTTGTTCGTTGATATCCACAGTCTACCAAACAGGGCCTGAATATGCCCCTTCGCAGGAACGATTGGGTTATGCCAGCGTAGGGGGCGGTTCAGAACCAGTGGAATCGTTCGGCGAGAATCAACAATAAACCTGTGGCGGAAAGGATGTTCAATATCACAACCGTTCTACTGGATACGTTCATGGTATGCACCTTTGGGTTTAAAGACCTGTTCAAGAGTAGCCCTGCATTTCTAAATTGCGAGCGCCGGGAATATGCAACCTGCAAATTCATGCGAAAGTGCCAGCACATCAATCTGCCAGCAGAGGGTGCAATCTCCCTTTTGTTAGTGTTAACATTGCAAGGCTTGCCGTATATCCGGCGTTGTCTGATTTTCCGGCAGGTGAATGATGACGAACCAATTTGACGATTGTTGGTCAGATGGTGTCGTAATCTATTGTCAAATCACGATTATTTTCTTTGTATATGCTCTTATGTGTGGGGCATCACTGCAAATAAGGATATAAAATGCCTGTAATTACTCTTCCTGATGGCAGCCAACGCCATTTCGACCGCGCTGTTAGCCCAATGGATGTTGCCCTGGACATCGGTCCTGGTCTCGCGAAAGCGACCATCGCCGGCCGCGTCAACGGTGAGCTGGTGGATGCCTCCGATCTGATCGAAAACGATGCGACACTGGCCATCATCACCGCAAAAGATGAAGAAGGTCTGGAGATCATTCGTCACTCCTGCGCGCACCTGTTGGGCCATGCCATCAAACAGCTGTGGCCAAACACCAAAATGGCGATCGGTCCGGTTATCGATAATGGTTTCTACTACGACGTTGACCTTGACCATACCCTGACTCAGGAAGATATCGACGCGCTCGAAAAACGTATGCACGAGCTCGCCGAAACGAACTATGACGTCATCAAGAAGAAAGTCAGCTGGCACGAAGCGCGTGAAACCTTCGTGAAGCGCGGCGAGAGCTATAAGGTCTCGATTCTTGACGAAAACATTTCGCATGATGACAAGCCTGGCTTGTACCATCACGAAGAATACGTCGACATGTGCCGTGGACCGCACGTGCCGAACATGCGCTTCTGTCATCACTTTAAGCTGATGAAGATCGCAGGCGCCTACTGGCGCGGCGACAGCAACAACAAGATGTTGCAGCGTATCTATGGTACCGCATGGGCCGATAAAAAAGCCCTGAACGCTTACCTGCTGCGTCTGGAAGAGGCGGCGAAGCGTGACCACCGTAAAATCGGCAAGCAGCTTGACCTGTACCACATGCAGGAAGAAGCGCCGGGTATGGTGTTCTGGCATAACGACGGCTGGACCATCTTCCGTGAACTGGAAACCTTCGTACGCTCCAAGCTGAAAGAGTACCAGTATCAGGAAGTGAAAGGCCCGTTCATGATGGACCGTGTGCTGTGGGAAAAAACCGGCCACTGGGACAACTACAAGGATGCGATGTTCACCACCTCGTCTGAGAACCGTGAATACTGCATCAAGCCAATGAACTGCCCGGGCCACGTACAGATCTTCAACCAGGGCCTGAAATCCTACCGCGACCTGCCGCTGCGTATGGCGGAGTTCGGTAGCTGCCACCGTAACGAGCCATCAGGCGCGCTGCACGGTCTGATGCGCGTGCGTGGCTTTACGCAGGATGATGCGCATATCTTCTGTACCGAAGATCAGGTCCGTGATGAAGTTAACGCCTGTATTCGTATGGTCTACGATATGTACAGCACCTTTGGCTTCGAGAAGATCGTGGTCAAACTCTCAACGCGTCCGGAAAAACGTATCGGTAGCGATGAGACCTGGGATCGCGCAGAAGCGGATCTCGCCGTGGCGCTGGAAGAGAACGGCATTCCGTTCGAATACCAGCTGGGCGAGGGCGCATTCTACGGTCCGAAAATTGAATTTACCCTGTATGACTGCCTCGATCGCGCATGGCAGTGCGGTACTGTACAGCTGGACTTCTCCCTGCCGCAGCGTTTAAGCGCCTCTTATGTTGGCGAAGACAACGAGCGTCAGGTGCCGGTAATGATTCACCGCGCCATTCTCGGTTCTCTGGAGCGCTTCATCGGCATCCTGACCGAAGAGTTCGCCGGCTTCTTCCCAACCTGGCTTGCGCCGGTGCAGGTGGTGGTGATGAACATTACCGATTCTCAGGCAGATTACGTTAAAGAATTGACGCAGAAACTACAAAATGCGGGCATTCGCGTAAAAGCAGACTTGAGAAATGAGAAGATTGGCTTTAAAATCCGCGAGCACACTTTACGTCGTGTCCCGTATATGTTGGTCTGTGGTGATAAAGAGGTGGAAGCAGGCAAAGTTGCCGTTCGCACCCGCCGTGGTAAAGACCTGGGCAGCCTGGACGTAAGTGAAGTGATTGAGAAGCTGCAACAAGAGATTCGCAGCCGCAGTCTTCAACAACTGGAGGAATAAGGTATTAAAGGCGGAAAACGAGTTCAAACGGCACGTCCGAATCGTATCAATGGCGAGATTCGCGCCCAGGAAGTTCGCTTAACAGGTCTGGAAGGCGAGCAGCTGGGGATTGTGAGTCTGAGAGAAGCAATCGAAAAGGCTGAGGAAGCTGGAGTAGATTTAGTTGAAATCAGCCCTAACGCCGAACCGCCAGTTTGTCGTATCATGGACTACGGCAAGTTCCTTTATGAAAAGAGTAAGTCTTCTAAGGAACAGAAGAAGAAGCAAAAAGTTATCCAGGTTAAGGAAATCAAATTCCGTCCTGGTACCGACGATGGCGATTATCAGGTAAAACTCCGCAGCCTGATTCGCTTTCTGGAAGATGGCGATAAGGCCAAGATCACACTGCGTTTCCGCGGTCGTGAGATGGCCCACCAACAGATTGGTATGGAAGTGCTTAACCGCGTCCGTGACGATCTGAGTGAACTGGCAGTAGTCGAATCCTTCCCTACGAAGATCGAAGGCCGCCAGATGATCATGGTGCTCGCTCCTAAGAAGAAACAGTAAGGCCTTCAAGCAGCAAAATCTGTGGAGCCTTCGGGTTTCATAGGTTTTGTTCGCCTATGTTTCGTTTATTTAACAATGCGAAGTGGAATTTATTAAAATGCCAAAAATTAAGACCGTACGCGGTGCTGCTAAGCGCTTCAAAAAAACCGGTAAAGGTGGTTTTAAGCACAAGCACGCTAACCTGCGTCACATTCTGACTAAGAAAGCTACCAAGCGTAAACGTCACCTGCGTCCAAAAGCCATGGTTTCTAAAGGCGATCTGGGCCTGGTCATCGCGTGCCTGCCGTACGCATAAGTCGTTTCGTTTAACTTTTTTAACTTAGAATAGATACAGGAGAGCACACATGGCTCGCGTAAAACGTGGTGTAATTGCACGTGCACGTCACAAGAAAATTTTGAAACAAGCTAAAGGCTACTACGGTGCGCGTTCACGCGTATACCGCGTTGCCTTCCAGGCTGTTATCAAAGCAGGTCAGTACGCTTACCGTGACCGTCGTCAGCGTAAGCGTCAGTTCCGTCAACTGTGGATTGCGCGTATCAACGCAGCAGCACGTCAGAACGGTATTTCTTACAGCAAATTCATCAACGGCCTGAAAAAAGCCTCTGTTGAAATCGACCGTAAGATCCTGGCTGACATCGCAGTATTCGACAAAGTAGCGTTCACCGCTCTGGTCGAAAAAGCGAAAGCAGCACTGGCATAAGCCAGTTGAGAGAGGGGGCCTGGCTCCCTCTTTTCATATAACCCTGTAAGAAGATTGACATTTACCCGTGCAGGCTTTTCAATAAGGTCTCAACGTTTTTTACCCAACAAGGTAACGCAAGCATGAATGCTGCTATTTTCCGCTTCTTCTTTTACTTTAGCACCTGACTTCAGGAGGCTAGCGCGTGAAAGATGAAACGAAAAACAGCGCCAGATAAGCCTCCCGATGGAGGCTTTTTTTGTGCCTGAATTTGAGAGAATAACTCCACCAAATCGGTGTCTGCACCGACATAATGAGGAAAATCATGTCACATCTCGCAGAGCTGGTTGCCAGTGCAACAGCCGCCATTAATCAGGCCTCAGATGTTGCCGCGTTAGACAATGTCCGCGTCGAATATCTTGGGAAGAAAGGGCACCTGACCCTTCAAATGACAACCCTGCGTGAGCTGCCGCCAGAAGAGCGCCCGGCAGCGGGGGCGGTGATTAACGAAGCCAAAGAGCAGGTACAGCAGGCGCTGAACGCACGCAAAGCCGAGCTGGAAAGCGCGGTGCTGAATGCGCGTCTGGCCGCAGAGACGATCGACGTTTCTCTGCCGGGTCGCCGCATCGAGAACGGCGGTCTGCACCCGGTTACCCGCACCATCGATCGCATTGAAAGTTTCTTCGGTGAGCTCGGCTTTACCGTGGCGACTGGCCCGGAAATTGAAGATGATTACCACAACTTCGATGCTCTGAACATTCCTGGCCATCATCCGGCACGCGCTGACCACGACACTTTCTGGTTCGACGCGACGCGTCTGCTGCGTACCCAGACCTCCGGCGTTCAGATCCGTACCATGAAGGATCAGGAGCCGCCAATCCGTATTATCGCGCCGGGCCGCGTCTATCGTAACGACTACGATCAGACCCACACCCCAATGTTCCACCAGATGGAAGGTCTGATTGTTGATAAAAACATCAGCTTCACCAACCTGAAAGGCACGCTGCACGATTTCCTGAACAACTTCTTTGAGGAAGATCTGCAGGTTCGTTTCCGTCCGTCCTACTTCCCGTTCACCGAACCGTCTGCGGAAGTTGACGTGATGGGCAAAAACGGCAAATGGCTGGAAGTGCTGGGCTGCGGCATGGTGCATCCAAACGTCCTGCGCAACGTGGGTATCGATCCGGAAGTTTACTCCGGCTTCGCCTTCGGTATGGGCATGGAGCGTCTGACCATGCTGCGCTATGGCGTCACCGACTTACGTGCATTCTTCGAAAACGATCTGCGTTTCCTCAAACAGTTTAAATAAGGGCAGGACAGAACAATGAAATTCAGTGAACTGTGGTTACGCGAGTGGGTGAACACCACGCTGGACAGCGACGCGCTTTCTAACCAGATTACCATGGCAGGTCTGGAAGTGGACGGCGTTGAGCCGGTTTCAGGGGCATTCAACGGCGTGGTCGTCGGTGAAGTGGTAGAGTGCGGTCAGCACCCTAACGCGGACAAACTGCGCGTAACAAAAGTAAACGTAGGCGGTGACCGTCTGCTGGATATCGTCTGCGGTGCGCCAAACTGCCGCCAGGGGCTGAAAGTGGCCGTGGCGACCGTCGGTGCGGTACTGCCGGGCGATTTCAAAATCAAAGCGGCTAAGCTGCGCGGCGAGCCGTCTGAAGGCATGCTGTGTTCCTTCTCCGAGCTGGGTATTTCCGACGATCACAACGGCATCATTGAGCTGCCGCTGGATGCGCCAATAGGCACCGACATCCGCGAATACCTGAAGCTTGATGACAACACCATCGAAATCAGCGTCACGCCAAACCGTGCTGACTGCTTAGGGATCATCGGCGTGGCGCGCGACGTTGCCGTGCTGAACCAGACCGAGCTGAACGCGCCGGAGATCGTCCCGGTTGAAGCGACCATCAGTGACGTGCTGCCTATCCAGGTTGACGCTGCGGATGCCTGCCCGCGCTATCTCGGTCGCGTGGTGAAAGGCATCAACGTGAAAGCACCAACCCCGCTGTGGATGAAAGAGAAGCTGCGCCGCTGCGGTATCCGCTCTATCGACGCCGTGGTTGACGTGACTAACTACGTTCTGCTGGAACTGGGCCAGCCAATGCACGCCTTCGATAAAGATCGTATCGAAGGCGGTATTGTGGTGCGCATGGCGAAAGAGGGCGAAACCCTGGTTCTGCTGGACGGCACCGAAGCGAAACTGAACGCCGACACCCTGGTGATTGCTGACCACAGCAAAGCGCTGGCAATGGGCGGTATCTTCGGAGGCGAGCATTCAGGCGTCAACGACGAAACGCAAAACGTCCTGCTGGAGTGCGCGTTCTTCAGCCCGCTTTCCATCACCGGTCGCGCGCGCCGTCACGGCCTGCACACCGATGCGTCCCACCGCTACGAGCGCGGCGTGGATCCTGCGCTGCAATACAAAGCGATGGAGCGTGCGACTCGCCTGCTGATCGACATCTGCGGCGGCGAAGCGGGCCCGGTTATCGACGTCACCAACGAAGCCACGCTGCCGAAGCGTGCTACCATCACCCTGCGTCGCAGCAAGCTGGATCGCCTGATTGGGCACCACGTTGCCGACGCGCAGGTGACCGATATTCTGAAGCGTCTGGGTTGCGACGTAACCGAAGGTCAGGACGAGTGGAAAGCCGTTGCGCCGTCATGGCGTTTCGACATGGAAATTGAAGAAGATCTGGTGGAAGAAGTGGCCCGTGTTTATGGCTACAACAACATCCCTGACGAGCCTGTGCAGGCAGGTCTGGTGATGGGCACCCACCGTGAAGCCGACCTGTCCCTGAAGCGTGTGAAAACCATGCTGAACGACAAAGGCTATCAGGAAGTGATCACCTACAGCTTTGTTGATCCAAAGCTGCAGCAGCTGATCCACCCGGGTCAGGAAGCGCTGATCCTGCCAAGCCCAATTTCCAGCGAAATGTCCGCGATGCGTCTGTCCCTGTGGACGGGCCTGCTGGGCACTATCGTTTACAACCAGAATCGCCAGCAAAACCGCGTGCGAATTTTCGAAAGCGGTTTGCGCTTTGTACCGGATAATCAGGCAAATTTAGGCATCCGTCAGGATCTCATGCTGGCTGGCGCCATCAGCGGTAACCGTTATGAAGAGCACTGGGACCTGGCAAAAGGCACGGTTGATTTCTACGATATGAAGGGCGATCTGGAAGCGATTCTGGATCTGACCGGTAAATTATCTGAAATTGAATTCCGCGCAGAAGCCATTCCGGCCCTGCATCCAGGCCAGAGCGCCGCCCTCTATTTAGACGGCAAACGCATTGGTTTTATTGGGGTTGTTCACCCTGAGCTGGAGCGTAAACTGGACCTGAATGGCCGTACCATCGTGTTTGAGCTGGAATGGAACCTGGTGGCAGACCGCGTGATTCCTCAGGCTCAGGACGTCTCCCGCTTCCCGGCAAACCGCCGTGATATCGCGGTTGTGGTCGCGGAAAATGTGCCCGCAGCAGATATTTTGGCCGAATGTAAGAAAGTTGGCGTAAATCAGGTAGTTGGCGTAAACTTATTTGACGTGTACCGCGGCAAGGGCGTAGCAGAGGGCTTTAAGAGCCTGGCTATCAGCCTGATCCTTCAGGATACCAGCCGTACACTCGAAGAAGAGGAGATTGCCGCTACCGTCGCCAAATGTGTAGAGGCATTAAAAGAGCGATTCCAGGCATCATTGAGGGATTGAACCTATGGCGCTTACAAAAGCTGAAATGTCAGAATATCTGTTTGATAAGCTTGGGCTTAGCAAACGGGATGCCAAAGAGCTGGTAGAGCTGTTTTTCGAAGAGATCCGTCGTGCTCTGGAAAATGGTGAGCAGGTAAAACTCTCCGGCTTTGGCAATTTTGATTTGCGAGACAAAAACCAACGTCCGGGCCGCAACCCGAAGACGGGGGAAGATATTCCCATTACAGCCCGCCGCGTGGTGACCTTCAGACCCGGCCAGAAGTTAAAAAGCCGTGTCGAAAACGCAACGCCCAAAGCAGAGTAATATGAACTAACTAAAAAGGCCGCCCACGCGGCCTTTTTTCTTTGCGCTCTCAGGCAAACCCGCCGTAAAATCAATTACATCTCTCGCTACGAAAACCGTAAACATGCTTGATTATGTCCATCTCCAGCACCGTTCCGATCGGCGTCACCTGCTTTTTCTGGTGCTGCTGCTCATTGTCGCCGCAGGCGTTAGCCTCTGCGCCGGTGACCGGTGGATAGGGCCCGAAAGCTGGTGGGGACCTGACGGACAGCTCTTCGTCTGGCAAATTCGTCTGCCGCGTACCGTCGCGGTGATGCTGGTGGGGGCCGCGCTGGCGCTGTGCGGCACCATTATGCAGGCGTTGTTTGAGAATCCTCTGGCGGAGCCCGGGCTGCTCGGCGTGTCTAACGGTGCGGGCGTGGGGCTGATTGCAGCGGTGATGCTGGGCGGAGGAGAACTCTCCGGCTGGAGCATTAGCCTGAGCGCGATCCTCGGCGCATTACTGATAACGCTCATCCTTCTTCGTTTTGCCAGACGGCACTTATCGACCAGCCGTCTGCTGCTTGCCGGCGTGGCGCTGGGGATCATCTGTAGCGCGCTGATGACCTGGGCGGTCTACTTCTCGACCTCTTTTGACCTTCGGCAGCTCATGTACTGGATGATGGGCGGCTTTGGCGGCGTCGACTGGCAGCAGGGCTGGCTGATGGCGCTGCTGGTGCCGGTCATCGTATGGGCTGCCCTGCAGGCGCAGCCGTTGAATATGCTCGCGCTGGGTGAAACCTCAGCCCGCCAGCTGGGCATGCCGATTGGGTTCTGGCGTAATGTGCTGGTCATCGCCATTGGCTGGCTGGTCGGCGTCAGCGTGGCTCTGGCGGGCGCGATTGGCTTTATCGGTCTGGTGATTCCGCATATGCTCCGACTCTGCGGAATCACGGACCATCGAACCTTGCTTCCGGCCTCGGCGGTTGCCGGGGCCGTCACGCTGCTGGTGGCCGACATCATCGCCAGGCTTGCCCTGACGGCCGCAGAGCTGCCCATTGGCGTGGTGACCGCCACGCTGGGCGCGCCGGTCTTTATCTGGCTACTATTAAAAGCTGGACGTTAAATCGACAACCTGAGGAAATGCTATGCAGTCAGATATCCTGAATACTGAAGTGACCACCATTGATGGCGATAAAACCACGCTGGAAGGCTACAAAGGCAATGTGTTGCTGATCGTCAACGTGGCATCCAAATGCGGCCTGACGCCGCAGTACGAGCAGCTGGAAAACATTCAGAAGGCCTGGGAGAAAGACGGTTTTACCGTGCTGGGCTTCCCCTGCAACAAGTTTCTGGGGCAGGAGCCGGGCAGCGAAGAGGAGATTAAAACCTTCTGCAGCACTACCTACGGCGTAACGTTCCCGCTGTTCAGCAAAATCGATGTCAACGGTGAAGATCGCCACCCGCTGTATGCGAAGCTGATCGCTGCCGCACCCAAAGCCGTCGCGCCGGAAGGCAGCGGTTTTTATGAACGCATGGCCAGCAAAGGCCGCGCGCCGCTTTATCCGGACGATATTCTGTGGAACTTTGAAAAATTCCTGATAGGTCGCGACGGCCAGGTCGTACAGCGTTTTTCACCGGATATGACCCCTGAAGATCCGATCGTTATGGAATCGATCAAGCTGGCGCTGGCGAAATAATGTCGCTGCTGATGCAGCTCACGGACGTTGCCGAGAAGGGACGTCTGGAGCCGATAACCGGCGCCGTCAATGCGGGAGAAATCCTGCATCTTGTCGGGCCAAACGGCGCAGGAAAGAGCACGCTGCTGGCACGGATGGCAGGCATGACTGCCGGAGAAGGGCAGATAATGTTGCTGGAGCATACGCTGGCCGAGTGGTCGCCGGTCTCGCTGGCGCATCGGCGCAGCTATCTCGTGCAGCAGCAGGTGCCCCCCTTTGCGATGCCGGTCTGGCACTATCTGATGCTGCATTTGCACGACAAACATTCTACGGCACTGCTGACGGACGTGGCCGCGGCGCTGGGGCTGGAGGATAAACTCTCCCGGCATGTCAGCCAGCTATCCGGCGGCGAATGGCAGCGGGTGCGTCTGGCGGCTGTCATTGTTCAGATCCACCCGGCCGGTAATCCTCATGGGCGGATGCTGCTTCTCGATGAACCGATGAGCGGTCTGGATGTGGCGCAGCAGGCGGCCCTGGATACCCTGCTAAGTGCGCTCAGCCGAAAAGGCATCGCCGTGGTGATGAGCAGTCATGACCTCAACCACACCTTGCGTCATGCCCACCGGGTGTGGCTGCTGTCGCAGGGGAAGATGATCGCCAGCGGTACGCGGGATCAGGTTCTTACGCCGCCCAATCTTGCCCGCGCGTACAACATGTCGTTCCGCAGGCTGGATATTGAGGGCCATAAGATGCTGATTTCGACCGGGCAGGAGTAAGCGTTTCTTGCCTGCGAGCACAATTGCACGCTAAATTACGAAAAGAACAAAAAAAGCAGAGGATTCGTCTGAAAATGCGATTCTGGTTTCTCCTGATGGCCGCACTTTTTCTTGCGGGATGCAGTAGCCATCGTGCACCGCCGCCTAACCCACGGCTTTCAGATTCGATCACCGTCATTGCCAGCCTCAACGATCAGCTGAGCAACTGGCGCGGCACGCCTTATCGCTACGGCGGCATGAGCCGTGGCGGTGTAGATTGCTCCGGCTTCGTTCTGATGACGTTTCGCGACAAGTTTGATTTACAGCTGCCGCGTGAAACGCGTAAACAGGCAGAAATCGGCACGGAAATTGATAAAGACGACCTCCTGCCCGGGGACCTGGTTTTCTTCAAAACCGGATCGGGGGAAAGCGGACTTCATGTGGGCATTTATGATACTGACAACCAGTTCATTCACGCCTCGACGAGCCGCGGCGTGATGCGCTCTTCTCTTGATAATGTTTACTGGCGTAAAAATTTCTGGCAGGCACGACGTATATAATCTTCGTCGTATACCTCTCTTATGACGGCATGGTAGCGAATAAACATGCCGTTTTTTCTCAAATAAGATGATTAAAGTTAAATTTACCTAAAATTAGCGAATCCCTCATGTATCTGTTTTATCTAAAACTGGCTATTATTTTGCAACCAGGATAAGATTATTTTAGATTCAGGGAAAAATCTGAAAATTAATACGGAACTAATGAAATTAATCTTATTAAAATCAAGACAGTGGAATTGTGTCGGCAATTGCTCCAGGATGTCCTCTCTCATCTTTAATGCGGGGCGAGTGCAATGATAATTACGCTAGATAATGCTTACCAGTCTGAACTGCTGCTTTTGCCTGCCCGTAATAGCGCAGGGGAGCTTAAAGGTTTAGAAATTCTGGTTAACTTTACTGGCGTCGACAGCGATGTGCGGATCCCCACTGAGCTTGTTATCCCACGACTTTCAGCGGCTGAAGAGTTAGCGCTGTTTAACGAAAAACTGCAATTGCTTGATACCTGCAAACTGTTTTTTATTCAGCATCAGTTAATTGCATGGATCAATATTACACCTGCAATAGTTGAATTTTTATTAAGTAATGGAAACGCTGTTTCAATTCTTGAGCGTTATCCGTTTCTTGAGTTTACTGTTAATGAGAATTATCCAGGTTTAAATAACGGAAAGGACGATCTTCAGCTGGCGAGAATGGCAATCCATTTCCCATTGGTGCTGGCAAACTTTGGTGCAGGCGCTGCATCGCTCAAAGCGGTGTATGATGGATTATTTAAACGGGTTATTCTCGATAAAGGCTTCATTCAGCAGCGTGCTTCAGAGCTCTCTTTTGAGCCATTTATGCGCGCCATCCTCTGGCAAATCACGCCGCACTGCCAGTCTGTGATTGTCTCGGGCATTGACGACCACGGTCTGTTGCAGCGCGTGTTGTCCTTTAATTTTGGCGCCATGCAGGGAACACTCTGGCCTGCCGTCTCGGCGGAACACGTCACTACGCTGGTTCAGCAGCGATAACCCTTGCTTTCGCCCGTGTTTAAGTCCGGGTAAACCCTCTACACTAAAAGCAGGAGGACTTATGACCCTGTCTTTTACTGCTCACTGGCATGACGAGTTGCCGGGATTTTATACCGCACTCAAACCCACACCGTTACAAAATTCACGCCTTATCTGGCATAACGATCGGCTGGCAGAAGAGCTGGCCATTCCGCCTGAGCTGTTTCAGCATTCAGGAAGCGCTGGCGTCTGGGGAGGCGAAACGCTGCTCGCCGGTATGCAACCCCTTGCTCAGGTCTATAGCGGGCATCAGTTTGGCGTCTGGGCTGGGCAACTGGGCGACGGCAGGGGGATCCTGCTCGGTGAACAACAGCTTCCCAACGGGGAGACGGTTGACTGGCACCTGAAAGGTGCGGGCCTGACGCCCTATTCGCGGATGGGCGACGGGCGTGCGGTTCTGCGTTCAACGATTCGCGAATGCCTGGGCTCCGAAGCGATGCATGCCCTGGGTATCCCCACCACCCGTGCGCTGTCGATCGTGACCAGCGACACGCCGGTTGCGCGCGAAACCGTGGAAAAGGGCGCAATGCTGATGCGCATTGCGCAAAGCCATCTGCGCTTCGGTCATTTTGAACACTTTTACTATCGCCGCGAGCCGGACAAGGTGCGCCAGCTGGCTGACTTTGCCATTCGTCACCACTGGGCGCATTTGCAGGACGACGCGGATCAATACGTTCTCTGGTTCAGGGACGTGGTGGCCCGTACCGCAGCCCTGATTGCTCGCTGGCAAACGGTAGGTTTTGCCCATGGCGTCATGAATACGGACAACATGTCGCTTCTCGGGTTGACCTTTGACTACGGTCCGTTTGGTTTCCTGGATGATTATCAGCCAGGGTACATCTGTAACCACTCCGACTATCAGGGGCGCTACAGTTTTGACAATCAGCCCGCGGTGGGCCTGTGGAACCTGCAGCGGCTTGCGCAAACCCTGTCGCCGTTCATCGACGTTGATGCCCTCAATGATGCGCTCGACAGCTATCAGGAGATCTTACTGCGAGAGTATGGCTCGCTGATGCGCAACAAGCTGGGGCTAGTCACGCAGGAGAAGGGCGATAACGACATCCTCAATGGCCTGTTTGCCCTGATGGCGCGCGAGGGCAGCGATTACACGTGCACCTTCCGGATGCTGGGCCAGACGGAGCAGCACAGTGCCGCCTCGCCGCTGCGCGATGAGTTTATTGACAGACAGGCGTTTGACGACTGGTTTGCATCGTACCGCGCGCGGCTGCAGCAGGAGCAGGTGGATGATGCGACCCGCCAGGCGCAGATGAACGCTACGAACCCTGCGATGGTGTTGCGCAACTGGCTGGCGCAGCGGGCGATTGAGCAGGCCGAGCAGGGCGAGTACGACGAGTTACACCGTCTGCACGTGGCGTTGCGCACGCCGTTTGCCGACCGGGATGATGATTACGTCAGCCGCCCGCCTGAGTGGGGCAAGCGGCTGGAGGTCAGTTGCTCAAGCTAGTGTCTGGCCGGAGTCGGCGTCGTCAGAATCCGGCCCGGTCAGGGGACGAGAAACACCTGCGGCACGGCGTGAGCGGGATGCCTGCCGACGTGAACCTGTGCGCCGTACCAGCGCGCCAGCGCATCGGCCTGCAAAACGGTTTCCGGCTCTCCCTGGGACACGATCCTGCCGCTGTGCAGGAGCAGGATGCGATCCGCCCACAGCGCTGCCAGGTTGAGGTCGTGCAGCACCGCGCACACGTGCAGATGTCCCCGGCTGGTCAGGGATTTCAGCAGGCGCAGCAGATGCTGCTGGTGATAGAGATCCAGCGCGGACGTCGGTTCATCAAGAAACAGCCAGCCGCGCGGCGCCCCGTCGCACCAGAGCTGAGCCAGCGCGCGGGCGAGCTGAACGCGCTGCTGCTCGCCGCCTGAGAGCGCGGCAAACTGCCTGCCCGCCAGTGGTAAACAGCCGGTGATGGCCATCACCTCCTCGATCACCGACGCTTCTGGCGTGCGGGTCCAGGGCGCACGCCCCATACCGACCACCGCCTCAACCGGCCAGTCAAATCCGAGCTGCGTGCTCTGGCGCATCACCGCCCGGTAGCGGGAGAGCCTTTCCGGTTGCCAGGCCGCAAGCGGTGTGCCCGCCAGGCTGCACCGTCCCCCAGCAGGTTTAAGATAGCCGGTAAGCAGTCGCAACAGCGTCGATTTCCCGGCGCCGTTGGGGCCAATCAACGCCACCAGCTCGCCCTGAGATAAGGTCAGCGACACGTCGTTAATCAGCGTGCGTTGCCCGGCGCGAAAAACAAGGTTTTCTGCACAATAGCGTTCAGCCATGCGTACCTCCACGACGAAAGATCAGCCACAGGAACCACGGCGCGCCGAGAAGGCTGGTCAATAAGCCAACCGGCATTTCCGCCGGAGCGACCACGCTGCGCGCCAGCGTGTCGGCCATCAGCAGGAGCAGCGCACCGGCCAGCACCGAGCCGGGGAGCGTGGCCCGATGGTCGGCTCCCAGCCACATGCGCACCAGGTGCGGCACCACCAGGCCAACAAAACCGATCACGCCGCTGATCGCAACGGCGGCAGCCACCAGCAGGGCGCTGCACAGCAGCAGGATCCGCTGCACGGCGGCCACCTCCACGCCGAGATAGTGCGCCTCTTCGTCGCCCAGCTGCAGCAGGTTGAGGGGCCCTGCCAGGCGCCAGATAACCAGCACGGTGGGGATCATCAGCGACGCGACGGCCAGCAGCGTCGACCACTGCGCCTGGCCAAGGCTGCCCATTCCCCAGAGCGAAAGCTGGCGAAGCTGGGCATCATTGCTGAGCCATGACAGCACGCCGACGGCCGCACCGCACAGGGCGTTGATGGCAATGCCCACCAGCAGCAGGCGCGACAGGGAAGCGTCACGCTGACGGCTGAGCAGGAAAATCACGAAGGTGGCGGCCAGCGCGCCGAGAAACGCCGCTATCATCGGGGCATACAGCATCACCAGTGCAGGCAGCGAGAGCGGAAGCACCATCCACAGCGCGACGGCAAGTGCCGCGCCGCTGCTGATGCCGAGCAGGCCCGGGTCCGCCAGCGGGTTGCGGAACAGCCCCTGCATCACGCAGCCCGCGAGCGCCAGTGAACCGCCGATCGCCAGCGCCAGCAGCACGCGTGGCAGGCGGATCGTCAGCCAGATCTGACGCAGGGACTCGTCGGTGCCGTTCCAAAGCAGGCTGATTGGCAGGCGCAGCGCGCCAATACCGCTGGCCGTCAGCGTCGTGACGACCAGCAGCGCAGCCAGCATCCACAATGACAGGGCGACTCGCCGGGACATCAGGGCAGTTGCTCCGCTTTTGTACGCAGCTGCCGGATGGCTTCCGGCGTTCGCACGCTAAAGCCCAGCAGCGCCATATCATCAATCGCCAGCACCTGCTTATTGCGTCCTGCCGGGGTTTGCGCCAGCCCGGGCAGCGTCCAGAGTTTCGCTTCGCCACCCAGGGCGTTGATGCCGTCCTGCGAAATCACCACCAGATCGGGCCGGCTGGCAATCATCCCTTCCTGAGACAGCGGCTGATAGCGGGTGAACCCCTGCATCGCATTCTGCAGCCCCGCCGCGCGAATGGCCGCGTCCGCGCCGGTCTGTTGTCCGGCAGCCATCGCGGTCATCCCGCCGTGGTTGAGAATAAACAGCACCCGCTTGTTGAGCGGCGATGTGGGCAGGGTTGACAGCGCCTGACGCAGCTTGCCGCGCAGGGCATTCCCCTCGGCTTCGCGGTGCGTCGCTTCCGCCACGATCCGCACCTTGTCGTCAATGACGCTCAAATCGTTAGCGGCTGGAACCGTGATAACCCGGACGTGGCTTTGCTCAACCTGCTTTAGCGCCAGGGAGGGCTGCGCCTGGGCACTGGCCAGCACCAGCGTGGGGCGCATGGACAAGATCCCTTCCGCGTTGAGCTGACGCAGATAGCCCACGTCCGGCAGCACGTTCGCCGCCTGCGGCCACTGGCTGGTGCTGTCGCGGGCCACCAGGGAAGACGACGCGCCGAGGGCGTAGACAATCTCGGTGACGTCGCCGCCGAGCGTGACGATTTTCTCCTGCGGCGCAGCAAACGCCAGCAGGGGCAGGGCGCTGAACAGGACAAGCCACCGTTTCATGCGGCCAGCCCTTTCGCCGTCAGGGCGTCTATCTGGCTGCGCCACTGGCTTTGCTCCGGCTCGCCTTCGGTGCGCTGGCCGTACAGCTGGGCGATTTGCGTCCCGTCGGCGGCAAACAGCTCCAGGCTGGTGACATGCCCGTCAGCGGTTGGTTTGCGGGTAACCCACGTCTCCGCAATGGCGTCTTCAAGCAGGTGCAGGGTAAAGGTTGAGTTGAAGATGTTCAGCCAGCCTTTCATCGGCGCCAACTTTTCCACCACGCCGGTGAAAATCTGTACGCAGCCGCGGTTGCCGACGAAGACCATGATTTCATTGCCGTCCCGGCGCGCCGTCTCCAGCAGTTGCGCCAGCTCGCTGTTCTCTACCCGACAGGCCAGATCGTCCCCCACCAGGCGAAACGCCTGCTGGCGGCTGAGGTTATGGCGTTTCAGCAGGCTGAAGAACTGGTGCACGTCGGTCATGGCGCGCCACTCGTTGTCCACGAGCGCAGCTTGCGCATTTTCCGCGTGAGCAGGCATATCGGGCTTCTTCAACGCCAGCGATGGATTATCGGCAATGATAAAGCGAGTCAGCACGTCGCCCCAGGCGGAAACGTCGGTGTTATCCGTGGCGTAGACCTTCAGCAGGGCATCGCCCTGGTGGTCGAAGAACTGAATGCTCTGCCGCTCGCCGCGGGCGGTGGCTTCACTGATGTGAAACGCGCTTGCCCACTGGTTGAGGAACAGGCGCAGATCCAGCGCGCGCGGGTTCAGCACCAGCCCGGCATGGCCGTTCAGGTGCTGGTTGGTGAAGCTTCCGACCTGCTCGTGAACGGCGTAGTTGTTGCGGCAGATGCATTTGGTTTCGCCCACCGCCTCCAGCGCGCCCAGGATCTCGCGGATCTCACCGCGCAGTCGCCAGGCGTCGTGACCCACGCGGGCAAAGGTCAACTCTGCTTCGCTGATATTCATTAACCCTGCGATGTCGCGCGCGTACTTACCCGGATTGTCTTCTTTCAGCTCAAGCCAGCGCGTGTAGTGATTCATTTTCTTATCCTTCTGAAGAGTTGCCCCGACGGGAATTACCACTGATAGCTTACGAAAATCTTGCCGTTACGGCCGTCCTGCGGAATGCCCTGAGGTGACCAGTATTCTTTGTCAAAGGCGTTGCCGAGCACCAGCGTCGTGGTCACGCCTTTGAGCTGCTCCTGGCCCTTATAGCTGACGTAGAAGTCATTGACCGCGTAGCCCGGCTGCTTGCTGTAGCTGCTGCTGATATGCGTTGAGCGATCGACAAAGGTGCCAATCCAGCCGACGGAAAAACCGCTCTGCGCCACCGGAATGTCCAGCTTGCTGGTGACGGTATCCGGGTTGATGCTGGAGATGTACTCGCCCGTATCGGTGTCTTTCCCGCGCGTGCGGTTATAGGCCAGGTCGAGGTTGAAGAGGTCGGCAGAGTATTTTGCCATCATGTCCCAGCCCCAGATTTTGGCGTTCGGAACGTTATAAGACATGGTGGTCGCGGCGGCAAAATTGACGGTGGTGGAGATATAGTCTTTGGCTTTGGTATCGAAATAGCTGGCTTTAAACTCCAGCGCATCGTTAGCAAGCAGCAGATCGTCAAAGCGCAGACCGAACCCAAACTCCTGCGTTTCGTTGGTTTCCGGGCGCAGGTTCGGGTTTGGCACCCAGTAGTTGGTATAGAAGCGGCCAATAGAGAAGTGTTTGGCGTCGTTGTACATCTCGCCCATGGTGGGCGCGCGGAACGCCTGCGCGTATGAGCCAAACAGCATCAGCCAGTCAGTCGGGCTGACGGTCAACCCGGCGCGGGAGGACCATTTATCGGCATCCACGTCGTCGTAGCCATTGCTGCTGCCGCGGTAGTTGTCATAGCGCGTACCGCCCAGGAGGGTGACCGGCAGATCGCGCAGGGTGATCTCATCCTGCAGCCAGCCGGAGCTGAAGTCGATTTTCGCCTCCGGGAAGCCGGTGGTCGCGCCGCCCGGATGCTGCTCCTGACGGTAGTATTCCCCACCGTAGGTCAGCAGATGTGCTGCTAAAGTGTCGCTGAACAGGCGGGTGCGGTTTTCCACCTTGCCGCCTTTGGTGGTTTGCTTGCGGAACTCACCGCTGTTGTCGATATTCTGGGCATTAATGCGCGCTTCGGACCAGTAGACCTTCGCGTCGGCGTTCAGCCAGTCGTTACCTTCCGGGGCGATGCGGTAGCCCACCTGCGCGTCACGCTGGATGGTGGAGCGATCGGTCATCGGGTTACTGCTGTCCGCCCCGGTGGTTTGCGGGTTTTTTGGTTCCTGCGCATCGTTGTTGTAGTAGCGCAGGGCGCCGCTCAGGGTCTGGGCCGGGTCGATTTTCCAGCTGCCTTTCGCCAGCATGTTATTGATGGACTCGTCGTTAGGGGCGGTTGCTCCGTCGCTCTGGCGGATATCACCGCGATCCCGGCTGGACCAGGCCACCAGACCGTCCAGCGTGTCGGTGCGGCCATAGGCGCTGGCCCCCATGCCAAGACTGTGATCGCCTGTCGCCCCCGTACCAAACACACGATAACCGCTGTTTTTACCCGTTTCCAGCAGGTCTTTTGCATCGACGGTGTCATAGGAAATCACGCCGCCCAGCGCGCCGCTGCCGTACAGCAGGGCCGACGGGCCGCGAACCACTTCGATACGTTTAATCAGCGCCGGATCGAGGAACGTGCTGTTCAGGTGGCCGGTGTCGGTGCCCTGACGCACGCCGTCAACCAGCACCAGCACGCCGCGACGATCGTAGCCGCGCAGGTTCACGTCCTGCCCGTTGGTGCGCCCGGTGCCGTCCAGCGTCAGGCCGGGAACGTTACGCAGCAGGTCAGCCGCCGAGCTGGCGGTTTGTTTCTCCGGCGCGCTGGCGTCAATCACGCTCACCATCATGGGGGCTTCAAAGGCGCTGCGGGCGTTGCCCGTGGCGGTGACGGTCATTTCATCTGCGGCAGCAAACGCGACGCCCGGCAGGGTGCTGACAATCGCCAGCGCCAGAAGTGACGGGCGTAAAGACGCGGAAGGCAGGTGTGGCATAGCAACTCTCCATAAAGAATCGAAAGCGCTGGCTGCCTGGGGATCACCTGGGTGGCTGGCGAAGTTTTTGGTTTATTTTGTGAGGATCAGTTTTCCGGCATGGGTCTGGCGCAGCAGATAGCGCTGGCCGTCATGCTCGATAATGACCCGCCCCGCATCGCCGAGCAGGGTTTTGCTGTCAATCCGACGCTCGGTAGGGGCTGGTGCTGTGTCTGTTTTTGCTGGCGTTGCCGCGCTGTTATCCGTACGTGACATAATGTTTATAAATAACAATCAATGTAACAATGATAATCATTATCAATAAACTGCAAATTTACGGCAAGCGTTTTTGTGAAAAAAGGGTGAGAGGATCAATATTGTGCAATGAAAAGCCCGGTGGCGGCTTCGCCTTACCGGGCCTACAACGGCAAGAATCGTAGGCCGGGTAAGCGCAGCGCCACCCGGCAGGATGTTAAAAGCGCGTGTCTACGGCTGCAGCCAGCTTCTCCAGCAGCAGCTCGCTGTCTTCCCAGCTCAGGCACGGGTCGGTTATCGACTGGCCGTATACCATCTGCTGGCCAGCAACGATTTTCTGCGTGCCTTCTTTGATAAAGCTCTCCGCCATAATCCCTGCAACGGCGGTTGAACCGCTGCGGATCTGCTGGCAGATCTCATCGCAGACGTCCAGCTGGCGGCGATGCTGCTTCTGGCAGTTGCCGTGGCTGAAGTCCACCACCAGATGTTCCGGCAGGTCGAATTCCGCCAGCGTTTCACAGGCCGCAGCAATATCTTGTGCATGATAATTGGGCTTCTTCCCGCCGCGCATGATGATATGCCCGTACGGGTTACCGCTGGTCTGGTAGATGGTCATGTGACCGCTCTTGTCCGGCGACAGGAACATGTGGCTGGCACGGGCCGCGCGGATGGCATCAACCGCAATACGGGTGTTGCCGTCGGTCCCGTTTTTAAAGCCGACCGGACAGGAGAGGGCGGAGGCCATCTCGCGGTGGATTTGGCTCTCGGTGGTGCGTGCGCCAATCGCGCCCCAGCTGATCAGATCGGCGATAAACTGCCCGGTCACCATATCAAGGAACTCGGTGGCGGTCGGCACGCCCAGCTCGTTGACCTGCAAAAGCAGCTTCCGCGCCAGCTCGATGCCGTGGTTCACGCGATAGCTGCCGTTGAGGTCAGGGTCGGAAATCAGTCCTTTCCAGCCCACCACGGTCCGCGGTTTTTCAAAGTAGGTTCGCATCACAATCTCAAGGCGGTGCTGATACTTATCCCGCAGGCCCTGAAGCCGTTTTGCATAATCCATCGCGGCATCCAGATCGTGGATGGAGCAGGGACCAATCACTACCAGAAGACGCTTGTCTTCACCATTGAGGATTTTTTCAATGCGGCGGCGGGAGGCCGTCACGTGTTCCGCAACGGCCGCGGAAACAGGATGCCGCTGGGCCAGTTCAGCCGGCGTGACCAGGCTGTCAATGCGCGCAGTGCGGAGTTCATCGGTTTTATTCATGGAATGTCTCAGAAAATTTTTGCTTCATCGGCAGACTACCGGGAAGTGATGGGCATCACCTTAAACCAATCCCTGCTGATTTCAAGTTCGGGGCGATACCGCCCCGTGGTTGCCGATGATGATACCTGAATCTGAGCTAATGTACTAGCATATTAGTACATGCGGCGATTAAGCCCCATGATGTCGAGAATTTTGGTGGCAATTTCTTCCACAGAGTAGTTGGTGCTGTTCAGCCACGGGATCTGATTTTTGCGGTACAGGGCTTCCACTTCGGAGACCTCCATCCGGCACTGGCGCATGGAGGCGTAGCGGCTGTTCTCGCGGCGTTCTTCGCGGATGGCGGCAAGGCGCTCCGGATTAATGGTCAGCCCGAACAGCTTGTGCTGCAGCGGCTTCAGGGCGGCGGGCAGCACCAGGTTATCCATATCGTCAGCGATGAACGGGTAGTTGGCGGCGCGAATGCCGAACTGCATCGCCAGGTAGAGGCTGGTCGGCGTTTTGCCGCAGCGCGACACGCCAAGCAGGATCACCTGCGCCTGGTCGAGATTACGCAGCGAGATGCCGTCGTCGTGCGCGAGGGTATAGTCAATGGCGGCGATACGGGCATCGTACTTGGTCAGGTTGCCGGGGTTCAGCCCGTGGGTACGGTGGGCGATAGGCGTTGGGTCGAGCTTCAGCTCGCTTTGCAGCGGAGCCACCAGCGCCTGCACGATATCCTGGCAGAAGCCTTCACTCTGCAGAATGATGGCGCGGATCTCGGGGATCACGATGGAGTAGAACACCAGCGGGCGGACGCCGGTCTGCTGGTAAATGGCGTCGATCTGGTCCTTCACCGCTTTGGCGCGGCTCTCATTTTCGACAAACGGCAGCGTAATGCTGTTGATCGATACGGGAAACTGCGACATCACCGCGTGGCCCAGCACCTCGGCGGTGATCGCCGTACCATCAGAAATATAAAAAACGTGACGATCGACAGCACTATCCATTTTACCCACCCTGAATATCAGACGTAATTGTCTGAAAGCATAAATTAAAAAAGTAATTTACACAGCAAAGAACTTATCCTAATTATGAATGAAACGCTGTTTTTGATTTTCCTGAAAAGTGGATTTCATTTTTCAAATAGCGACTTTATTTTTGGGGTTTCTGGCTGAATATAGAGGAATCATCGGGTTAATCGTTGATGGGAAAGTATCCGAAAAGTTGAAAATTTAAATTGCTTACACGATTCACCGTTTTTTTAGCGGAAATAATTATGCCAGTATAAATACGTAGTCAGGTGTTTCTTACTCCGATCAAATATCACAAAAGGATTGTTTCGATGTCCAACAATGGCTCGTCACCGCTGGTGCTTTGGTATAACCAACTCGGCATGAATGATGTAGACAGAGTTGGGGGCAAAAATGCCTCCCTGGGTGAAATGATTACAAACCTGTCGGGTATGGGTGTCTCCGTACCGAACGGGTTTGCCACCACCGCCGATGCCTTTAACCTGTTTTTAGACCAGAGCGGTGTTAACCAGCGCATTTACGACCTGCTGGATAAAACGGATATTGATGACGTGACCGAGCTTGCGAAAGCCGGGGCGCAGATCCGCCAGTGGATCATCGACACACCTTTCCAGCCGGAACTGGAAAAAGCCATTCACGACGCGTACAACCAGCTCTCCGCTGATGACGCGCAGGCCTCCTTTGCTGTGCGCTCCTCTGCCACCGCAGAAGACATGCCGGACGCCTCGTTTGCCGGGCAGCAGGAAACCTTCCTGAACGTCCAGGGTTACGATGCGGTGCTGGTGGCGGTGAAGCACGTGTTTGCTTCCCTGTTCAACGACCGCGCCATCTCCTATCGCGTGCACCAGGGCTACGACCATCGCGGCGTGGCGCTCTCCGCTGGCGTACAGCGCATGGTGCGCTCGGACGTGGGCTCATCCGGCGTGATGTTCTCCATTGATACCGAATCCGGCTTCGACCAGGTGGTGTTCATCACCTCCGCTTGGGGGCTGGGTGAGATGGTCGTGCAGGGTGCGGTAAACCCTGACGAATTCTACGTTCACAAGCCTACGCTGGCCGCTGGCCGTCCGGCGGTGGTGCGCCGCACCATGGGCTCGAAAAAAATCCGCATGATCTATGCCCCGACCCAGGAGCATGGCAAGCAGGTCAAAATTGAAGATGTACCGCAGGAGCAGCGCGACCGCTTCTCCCTGACCGACGCCGAAGTGCAGGAGCTGGCGAAGCAGGCGGTGCAGATTGAAAAACACTACGGCCGTCCGATGGATATCGAATGGGCGAAAGACGGGAACACCGGCAAGCTGTTTATCGTGCAGGCGCGCCCGGAAACCGTTCGCTCACGCGGTCAGGTGATGGAGCGTTACACGCTGCACGCCCAGGGCAAAATCGTAGCGGAAGGCCGTGCTATCGGTCACCGCATCGGTGCCGGTCCGGTGAAGGTGATCCACGACATCAGCGAGATGAACCGCATTGAGCCAGGCGACGTGCTGGTGACCGACATGACCGACCCGGACTGGGAACCGATCATGAAGAAAGCGGCGGCTATCGTTACCAACCGCGGCGGCCGTACCTGCCACGCGGCGATCATCGCCCGCGAGCTGGGGATTCCTGCGGTTGTCGGCTGCGGTGATGCTACCGAGCGCATGAAGGACGGACAGAACGTGACCGTCTCCTGTGCCGAAGGTGATACCGGCTACGTGTATGCCGATATTCTCGACTTCAGCGTGAAGAGCTCCAGCGTGGATACCATGCCGGATCTGCCGCTGAAGATCATGATGAACGTCGGTAACCCGGACCGCGCGTTCGACTTCGCCTGCCTGCCGAACGAAGGCGTAGGCCTGGCGCGTCTGGAATTTATCATCAACCGTATGATCGGCGTTCACCCGCGTGCGCTGCTGGAGTTTGACGACCAGGAGCCGAAGCTGCAGAACGAAATCCGCGAGATGATGAAAGGCTACGACTCGCCGAAAGAGTTCTACGTCGGCCGTCTGACCGAAGGGATCGCGACGCTGGGTGCCGCTTTCTATCCGAAACGCGTGATTGTGCGTCTGTCTGACTTTAAGTCTAACGAATACGCCAACCTGGTCGGCGGCGAGCGCTACGAGCCGGAAGAAGAGAACCCGATGTTGGGCTTCCGCGGGGCCGGACGCTACGTGTCCGACAGCTTCCGCGACTGCTTCGCGCTGGAATGTGATGCGGTGAAGCGCGTGCGCAACGACATGGGGCTGACCAACGTCGAAATCATGATCCCGTTTGTGCGTACCGTGGATCAGGCGAAAGCGGTTGTTGACGAGCTGGCGCGTCAGGGTCTGAAGCGCGGCGAGAACGGGCTGAAGATCATCATGATGTGCGAAATCCCGTCCAACGCCCTGCTGGCCGAGCAGTTCCTGGAGCACTTCGACGGCTTCTCTATCGGCTCGAACGACATGACGCAGCTGACGCTGGGTCTTGACCGCGACTCTGGCGTGGTCTCCGAGCTGTTCGACGAGCGCAACGAGGCGGTGAAAGCATTGCTCTCCCTGTCCATCCGCGCGGCGAAGAAGCAGGGCAAATACGTCGGGATTTGTGGTCAGGGGCCATCCGACCATGAAGACTTTGCCGCCTGGCTGATGGAGGAGGGGATCGATAGCCTGTCCCTGAACCCGGACACCGTGGTGCAAACCTGGCTGAGCCTGGCGGAACTGAACAAGTAACGCCACGCTGACCCGAAAAGGCGAGGATATTATTCCTCGCCTTTTTTATTTCCGCCCGAATATGCTCCCCATCACAAATAAAGTAAAAAACCAAATATCATAATTTGCCTGTCAATTTAGACAATTGTTAGCGCGCAAACCGTTGCTAATACTTGAGCCTTACATGCGCATTTCCTTTCTGATGATGCGCAACTGGTTGAAATACGTTTTAACCTGATAAAAAGGCAAATAACAATGACACTCTCCTCTGTATTGCGTACCAAAGATAAAATAGGTTATGGCTTAGGTGATATGGCCAGCGCGCTGGTCTGGCAAACGGCAACGTTATTTCTCGCCTATTTCTATACGGACGTTTTTGGACTGCCCGCTGCAATCATGGGCACCATGTTTTTAGTGGTGCGCGTGGTCGATGCGTTTGTCGACCCGTGCATTGGCGCGCTGGTGGATCGCACTCAAACGCGCCACGGCCGTTTCCGTCCCTGGCTGCTGTGGTTCGCCATTCCGTTTGGCGTAAGCTGCCTCATCACCTTCTATGTACCGGACGTGGGGCCGACGGCGAAAATCGTTTATGCCTGCCTGACCTACGCGATCTTAAGCCTGATTTACTCCGCGATTAACGTGCCTTACTGCGCCATGCCCGGTGCGCTGACGCTGGATCCGCGCGAGCGTCACTCCCTGCAGTCGTGGCGCTTTGGCCTGTCGTTTATCGGCGGGTTGATTGTGACGGTGATTGCCCTGCCGCTGGTCTCACTGTTAGGCCAGGGCAACGTGCAGAAAGGCTATTTCTACGCCATGAGCCTGATGGGGCTGCTGGGCATTGTGCTGTTTTTCTGCTGCTTCCTGATGACCCGCGAGCGTTATTCTCCGCGCAGTGATACTTCCGGCTCGATGCTCACCGATTTAAAACTGCTGGCCGGAAACAGCCAGTGGCGCATTGTTTTCCTGTTTAATATTTTGCTGTTAACGGCGGTGGTAACGCGCGGTTCCGCCACCATGTATTACGTGAACTACGTGCTGTTGCGCCCGGAACTGGTTTTTGCCTTTATTGTTTCCGGAATGGTCGCCTCCTTAAGCGGCGCACTATTATCTGAACGGCTGCTGGGGAAATTTGACCGCGTGCGCGCCTACCAGTGGACCATTATTTCCTTCGTCATTTTCGGGGCGCTGATTTTCTTCCTGCCGCCTTCGCAGGTGTGGCTGATTTTTGGCCTCAACATTGTCTTTAGCTTTGTGCAAAACCTCACCACGCCGCTGCAGTGGACCATGTTCTCCGATGTGGTCGATTACGAAGAGCATCGCAGCGGCCGCCGCCTGGACGGGCTGGTTTTCTCTACCGCGCTGTTTGCCATCAAATTTGGGCTGGCGCTGGGTGGGGCGGTCGTCGGCTGGGTGCTTGGCATGGTGGATTACGCCCCGGGACAGGCAGCCCAGGCGCCGCACGTGCTCTCTACGATCAACGCCCTGTTCACCCTTATCCCTTGCGCGCTGTTCCTCTGCATGGTCGCGCTGCTTTCAATCTACAAGCTTAACAGTCGGCTGGTGGATTCCATCGCCCGGGAGCTGGCCAGCAAGCGTGAGGTGAGACCCGAAGCAGGGCCGCTCAGCCCGGCAACCCCTTCCGCACTACAGGAGTAAAACATGACAGCTATCTATAAGGACGCGGGACGTCCCGTGCACGAGCGCGTCGCCGATTTACTGGCGCGTATGACCCCGGAAGAGAAGTTCGCCCAGATGCATGCGTACTGGCTGATCCTCGATGAAAACGGCAACCACCGCGAGCGCAGCGATCTCAGCGACGAATTCGCTGGCGTGAGCGAGCAGGCTGCACTGAGCGAACGGCTGAAGCTGGGCGTCGGGCAGATCACCCGTCCGCTGGGTACCCATATCGTTGACGCGAAAACCGGCGTGCGCGCCGCTAACCGCCTGCAGCGCATGATGATGGAGGAGACGCGACTCGGCATTCCGGCACTGTTCCATGAAGAGTGCCTGGTGGGGCTGCTGTGCAAAGACGCCACGCTGTTCCCGTCGTCGCTGAACTACGGTTCGACCTGGGATCCGGAGCTGGTGCAGCGCGCGGCACAGCAGATTGGCAAAGAGGCGCGATCCGTCGGCTGCCAGCAGGGGCTGGCGCCGGTGCTGGACGTTTCCCGCGACGTGCGCTGGGGGCGAACCGAAGAGACCTTCGGGGAAGATCCGTGGCTGGTGGGGGTGATGGCGACCGCCTACGTGAAAGGCTTACAGGGCGATAAGCGCGACCTGCTGGCGACGCTCAAGCACTACGTGGGCCACTCGTTCAGCGAAGGGGCGCGCAACCATGCGCCGGTACATCTGGGCTTTAGCGAGCTGAATGACACCTTCCTGCTGCCGTTTGAAATGGCGGTGAAGCTGGCAAACGCCGGTTCGGTCATGCCCGCCTACCACGATATCGATAACCAGCCGGGGCACAGCGACAGCTTCCTGCTGACCACCGTCCTGCGCGAACAGTGGGGCTTCGACGGCATTATTGTGGCGGACTACGGCGGCGTCAGCCTGCTGCACCAGCATCACGGCATTTCCCACGATGCGGCCGAATCCGCCGCGCTGGCGTTTAACGCCGGGCTGGACGTTGAGCTGCCGAAAGATGACTGCGCGCGGCATCTGGCGGACGCCGTTGAGCGCGGGCTGATCTCTATGGCGAAAGTGGATGAGATTGTGGGCCGTGTGCTGACCGAAAAATTCCGTCTCGGCCTGTTTGAGAACCCGTATGCCGATGAAAACGGCATCGATCTGCAAAATGAGACGACCCGCCAGGTCGCGCGGGAGGTGGCGACGAAATCGGTCACGCTGCTGGAAAACAACGGTATTTTACCGCTCGGCGGTAAGCCCCGCGTGGCGGTGGTGGGGCCGACGGCAGACGATCCGCTGGCGTTGCTCAGCGGCTACAGCTTCCCGGTACATCTGATCATCAGCGATATGGTTGAAGAGACCTCGCAGGTAACGACCCCGCGCGCGGCGCTGGAGCAGTACCTGGGTGCATCGAACGTGCGCTACGCGAAAGGGTGTCACATCATCGAGAAACGGATGGCGGGTGCGCCGGTCTTCCCGGGCGACAGCGGCGGTAAACCGATGCAGCAGTCTCCCGTGTCGCAAAGCACCGCCCTTATCCCCGAGGCGGTTAATGCCGCGCAGGAGAGTGACGTGGTGGTGGCCTGCGTGGGCGATCTCGCTGGGCTGTTCCAGAGCGGTACCGTGGGGGAAGGTTCCGACACCGATTCCCTGAATCTGCCGGGCGTGCAGCAGCTGCTGCTGGAGGCGCTGGTGGCGACGGGCAAACCGGTGATTGTCGTGATGACCGGCGGGCGTCCTTACAATCTTCAGGGCCTGGAGGACAAGGTGGCCGCGCTGATCGTGGCGTGGGCACCGGGGCAGGAAGGGGGCTGGGCGATTGCGGACGTGTTAACGGGACGGGCAGAGCCGCAGGGCCGTCTGGTGGTGAGCGTGCCGAAAAGCGCCGGTGCCATGCCGTATTACTACAATCACAAGCTCAAAAGCGGGGGCACGCCGTTTGCGTTCCACTTCGGTTCACGTTATCCGTTTGGCTTCGGCCTTGGCTGGACGACGTTTCGCTGGAATGCTGCCCGCGTCGCTGAAAGCAGCGTGCCGGTCGACGGCGAGGTGAGGCTGAGCGTGGATATTACCAATACCGGAGAGCGCAGCGGCAGCGAGGTGGTGCAGGTTTACGTCAGGGATAAGGTCGCCACCCAGGTGCGGCCGCTCCAGGAGCTGAAGGCCTTCCAGCGCGTCACGCTCTCGCCGGGCGAAACCGCCACGCTCAGCTTTACGCTGCCGGTGGAGATGTTCAACTTCACCCGTCGCGACGGGAAACGCATCGTTGAGCCGGGCGACTTTGAACTGCAGGTTGGCGCATCGTCGGCGGATATCCGCGAGAGGGTGACGGTCAATGTGACCGGGGAAACGCGGGTGCTGCCTGCCGAGTGGCGGATGCTCAGTACCTGTGAGGTTACGCGCGCGTAGTCAGGATAAAAAAAAGCCCATCGTGGGAGATGGGCAAAGACTACACACAGCAATTCGTTGTTTCACTCAGGGGATTTCCATGCTTATAAATCAAGGTGTTGATTTATAACCGTGTGCTAATAGTAGGCATGTCCGCTTTTAGCGTCGATCGGATTCGTCTCAATAGTTAAAGAGATATAAAGATTTCTTGAGGTTATGAGCAGATTGAGTGCAGAAATTGCGGGTCTGACCAGTGTGCAACGAATAAATACTTTAGCAGCGTTAAAGTATTGGGTGGGGGAATGTAGGCCGGGTAAGCGTTAGTGCCACCCGGCAAAAACTTAATGCGTGTTCTTCTCTTCCAGCTCTTCCAGTTCGCTCAAAATCACGTCCGGATCCGTTCCCGGCGGCGGAATTTCATGCACCCAGGCGGAGAACAGACGCCAGGTGACGGCGAGCAGCACCGGGCCGATAAACAGGCCAATCATGCCGAAGGCAATCAAGCCGCCAATCACCCCGGAGAGGATCAGGATCAGCGGCAGGTCGGCGCCCATGCGGATGAGAATCGGGCGAATGACGTTATCCATGGTGCCGACCACGCAGCTCCAGACCAGCAGCACCGTTCCCCATGTGGTATCTCCCGTCCAGTAGAGCCAGATAATGCAGGGCACCAGCACCAGCAGCGGCCCCAGTTGTGCAAGACAGGTCATCAGCATGACAACGGTGAATATCGTGGCATACGGTACGCCGGAAATCGCCAGACCAATACCGCCCAGCACCGCCTGCACCAGCGCGGTGACCACCACGCCCAGCGCTACCGCGCGTACGGCCTGCGCCGCCAGCAGTACCGCCGCGTCACCGCGTTTGCCCGCCAGGCGGGTGGCAAAGTGACGAACGCCCAAAGCCACCTGCTCACCGCGCCAGTAAAGCAGGGCGCTGAAGAGCAGCATCAGGGTACAGTGCATCATAAAGCGGCCAATATGCGCCGCCTGACCCACAAACCAGGTGGTGGTGGTGCCAATATACGGGCGCACTTTTGCCATCAGCGCGCTGCCGCCCATCTCCAGCAGGCTGTGCCAGCCGCTGTAGAGCTTGGCGCCCACGACCGGAATGCTGTTCAGCCAGGCGAGATCCGGCAGCGTGAGATCGCCGCTGGTCACGGCGCGGATCACCGGGCCGCTGGAGTCGACGAGACTGTTTACCAGCAGCGCAATGGGAATAATAAACAGCAGGAACAGCAGCAGCGTCATGACCAGCACCGCTAACCCGCGGCGGCCGAACAGCAGCTTCTGCAAGCGCAGCAGCAGAGGCCACGTGGCAACGACAACGGTCGCGGCCCAGGCGAAGCCAAGAATAAAGGGTTGAACAATCCACAGACACGCAATGATCATGAGGGCCAGGAACAGCACCGACAGCAAAATTTGCGCAACATCCCTGGGCTGGCGAAGATTGACCATAAATGAAACTTTCCTTAAAAGAACGCCAGCGCGGCTGGCGGGAACGGAAAACCGCATCTCTTTAATCATTAATGATCTCAGCGGTTTTTGACAGGCGGATTTTGCCCGTAATTCTACGAAGCACATAAGAAAAAAATGTGATAAAACTTTCCGGACACAACGCAAACGATTTCACATTACTCTAATTAGGGTCGACAGTCATGATCCCACAGATTTCCCAGGCACCCGGCGTCGTTCAGCTGGTGCTTAATTTTTTGCAGGCACTGGAGCAACAGGGTTTTACAGGTGATACCGCCACGAACTATGCCGACAGGCTGACGATGGCAACCGATAACAGTATTTACCAGCTTCTTCCCGATGCCGTCGTTTTCCCTCGTTCTACGGCCGACGTGGCGCTGATTGCCCGACTCGCCACGCAGGAACGCTTTGCCTCGCTGGTCTTTACGCCGCGCGGCGGCGGCACCGGGACCAACGGTCAGGCGCTGAACCAGGGCATTATTGTTGATATGTCGCGCTATATGAACCGCATCATTGAAATCAACCCGGAAGAGGGGTGGGTGCGGGTCGAAGCGGGCGTTATCAAAGATCAGCTTAACCAGTACCTCAAGCCTTACGGCTACTTTTTTGCCCCGGAACTTTCCACCAGTAACCGCGCGACCCTCGGCGGGATGATCAACACGGATGCCTCCGGTCAGGGCTCGCTGGTCTACGGCAAAACCTCCGATCACGTGCTGGGCGTGCGTGCGGTTCTGCTGGGCGGCGATATTCTCGATACGCAGCCGATGCCGGTCGAACTGGCGGAAACGCTGGGGAAAGATAACACCGCCAGCGGACGCATCTACCGTACCGTGCTGGAGCGCTGCCGCGACAACCGCCAGCTTATTCTCGACAAATTCCCCAAACTGAACCGCTTCTTAACGGGCTACGACCTGCGCCACGTCTTTAACGACGACCTGACCCAGTTCGATTTAACCCGCGTGCTCACCGGTTCCGAAGGGACGCTGGCGTTTATCACCGAGGCGCGGCTGGATATCACCCGCCTGCCGAAGGTGCGTCGTCTGGTGAACGTCAAATATGACTCTTTCGACTCCGCGCTGCGCAATGCGCCGTTTATGGTGGAGGCGAAAGCGCTGTCGGTTGAGACGGTCGACTCCAAAGTGCTCAACCTGGCCCGGGAAGATATTGTCTGGCACTCCGTCAGCGATCTCATTACCGACGTGCCGGACAAAGAGATGCTCGGTCTTAACATCGTGGAATTTGCTGGCGACGACGCGGCGCTGATTGAGCGTCAGGTCACCACGCTCTGCCAGCGACTGGATGAGCTGATTTCGCAGGGCGAAGGCGGCGTGATCGGCTGGCAGCTCTGTAACGATCTGGCCGGGATTGAGCGTATCTATGCGATGCGTAAAAAAGCCGTGGGTCTGCTCGGCAATGCGAAAGGGGCCGCGAAGCCCATTCCTTTTGCCGAAGATACCTGCGTGCCGCCTGAGCATCTGGCGGATTATATCGTCGAGTTTCGCGCCCTGCTGGACAGCCACGGCCTGAGCTACGGCATGTTTGGTCACGTCGATGCCGGGGTGCTGCACGTGCGTCCGGCGCTGGATATGTGCGACCCGCAGCAGGAGATCCTGATGAAGCAGATCTCCGACGATGTGGTGGCCTTAACCGCTAAATACGGCGGTCTGCTGTGGGGCGAGCACGGGAAAGGGTTCCGCGCGGAATACAGCCCGGCGTTCTTCGGCGAACAGCTCTATGCGGAGCTGCGCAAGGTGAAAGCGGCTTTCGACCCGCATAACCGCCTCAACCCGGGTAAAATCTGCCCGCCAGAAGGCGTGGACGCCCCCATGCTGCAGGTGGATGCCGTCAAGCGCGGCACCTACGACAGACAGATCCCGATTGCGGTGCGCTCCTCCTGGCGCGGCGCGATGGAGTGCAACGGCAACGGCCTGTGCTTTAACTTTGACGTGAAAAGCCCGATGTGCCCGTCGATGAAAATCACCAGCAACCGCATTCATTCGCCGAAAGGGCGGGCGACGCTGGTGCGCGAGTGGCTGCGTCTGCTGGCGGACCGTGGCGTCGATCCCCTGAAGCTGGAGCAGGAGCTGCCGGAAAAACGGGCCAGCCTGCGCTCGCTGATTGAGCGCACCCGCAACAGCTGGCATGCCAACAAGGGCGAGTATGATTTCTCCCATGAGGTGAAAGAGGCGATGTCCGGCTGTCTGGCCTGTAAAGCCTGCTCGACCCAGTGCCCGATTAAAATCGACGTCCCGGAATTCCGCTCGCGCTTCCTGCAGCTTTACCACACGCGCTATCTGCGTCCGGTGCGCGACCATCTGGTGGCGACGGTAGAGAGCTATGCGCCGCTGATGGCGCGCGCGCCGAAGACCTTCAACTTCTTTATCAACCAGCCGCTGGTGCGCAAGCTTTCCGAAAAGCATATCGGCATGGTCGATCTGCCGCTGCTGTCGGTGCCGTCTCTGCAGCGCCAGCTCGTCGGGCATCGTTCGGCGAACATGACCCTGGAGCAGCTGGAGGCGCTCACGCCTGAGCAAAAAGCGAAGGTGGTGCTGGTGGTGCAGGATCCGTTTACCAGCTACTACGATGCCCAGGTGGTTGCGGACTTCATCCGCCTGTCTGAAAAGCTGGGCTATCAGCCGGTTGTGCTGCCGTTCTCGCCCAACGGCAAGGCGCAGCACATTAAAGGCTTCCTGACGCGCTTTGCGAAGACCGCGCAGAAAACAGCTGACTTCTTAAACCGCGTGGCGCAACTCGGGATACCGATGGTCGGCGTCGACCCGGCGCTGGTGCTGTGCTACCGCGATGAATACAGGCAGACGCTGGGCGATAAGCGCGGTGATTTCCACGTCATGCTGGTGCACGAGTGGCTGCCGACGGCCCTGGAAGACAAAGCGGTTCAGGACGTCAGCGGTGAGCCGTGGTATCTGTTCGGACACTGCACGGAAGTCACCGCGCTGCCTGGTGCCCCCGCGCAGTGGGCGTCCGTCTTTGCCCGCTTCGGCGCGAAGCTGGAGAGCGTTAGTGTGGGCTGCTGCGGCATGGCCGGCACGTACGGACACGAAGTGAAAAACCACGCCAACTCGCTCGGCATTTATGAGCTGTCCTGGCATCAGGCGATGCAGCGCTTGCCGCGAAACCGCTGTCTGGCGACGGGATACTCCTGCCGCAGCCAGGTGAAACGGGTAGAGGGTAACGGCGTACGCCACCCATTGCAGGCTTTACTGGAGATAATTGGATGATCTGGAAACGTGCCGTGACGCTGCAGGCGCTGAACGCCATGGGCGAGGGGAATATGGTGGGGCTGCTGGATATCCAGTTCACCCGCATTGGCGACGATGACATTGAGGCCACCATGCCTGTCGATCATCGCACCCACCAGCCGTTTGGTTTATTGCACGGCGGGGCGTCCGTCGTGCTGGCCGAAACCCTGGGCTCGGTGGCGGGATATCTCTGTACCGAAGGGGAGCAGAAGGTGGTCGGACTCGAGGTGAATGCTAATCATATCCGCTCGGTACGCAGCGGGCGCGTGCGCGGCGTGTGCCGCGCGCTGCACGCCGGTAGTCGCCACCAGGTGTGGCAGATTGACATTCTCGACGAGCAGGATCGCCTGTGCTGCTCTTCAAGGTTGACGACAGCGGTCGTGTAAAGTTTTCAGATGTTTTGCCTTTGGTCAAAAACTAGCCAGCGGGTTGTGATATACTGGTCAGGTTTTGTACATAAGCGAGGACATCATGGATACTGAAATAACCCCAACACAGCTGGCAATTGAATATTTACGTCGCGATAAGAGCAATCTGTCCCCGGCGCAGTACCTGAAAAAGCTGAAACAGCTTGAGCTGGAATTTACAGATTTGCTGGCGCTCTCTTCGAATGAGCTGAAAGAAGAGATCTACTTTGCCTGGCGGTTGGGCGTTCACGTCCATTGAGAGAGTAATGTTGAAAAGGCCGCAACTGCGGCCTTTTTTGTGCCTGAGATTCAGTATTTAGCGGGGAGCTTGTTGATTTTGATAAGCCTGCCTTCTTCCATTTCGATAAATCCGCCGGTTTTCAAATCCGCCAGAATGCGCATCACGCCGCTGCGGGAGAGGTGGGTTTTCTCCCTGATATACTTTTCCGCCGTCACGCTGAGCCGATAACTCTCCTCTTCCTCCGTCAGCTTCATTAACTGCTGGCGAATCATCTCATACGCCGTCGGCGCGCCCTGCGGCATCACGTTGTTGTAGAGACGGCTATACACATACATGAGCTGTTGAGAGAGCAGTCCCCAAAGCGCCTTCTCTTTAATAATGGCATTCACCCTTTCTGTGGTGATCGTCCCGATCAGGCACGGGCTGACAGTCTTAAGATAATCACTAAAATAGATATCAGTGAGGTTAGCGAGGCCGAAAACAGCAGGGCTACGGGCCGTAGACAGCATCATGTTATCGCTTCTTCTGTAGACGGCGATGGTTCCTTCAAGAATTAAATAGCACATGCCCTGACCATTGACCTGCAGGTCCAGCCGCTCGCCGCGGGCGGTATGTCGCGTTGTGCAATCAGGTAACAGGTGTGAAATAAGCGCTTGCGCGTGGGGAGAACCCCGCTGAGACTTTTCTGGAAGGGACATGGTAGCCGACAACCTTAAAAATAACCTGGCTAATTATAGCGCTTCTCCTGGAAGCAGGCACGCCGGCTATCAATATTTTCGCGGCAGATGGTGAACGTCAAGCAGCACCCCACGCTCCATGGTGATGTACTTCCCAGTGCGTAATTCCGCCAGTATTCGCATGATCCCACTTCGTGAAAGATACGTTCGGCTTTTGATATACGCCGCCGCAGTAATATTTTGCCGTATTGCGTCCGGCTCCTGCATGAGTTCAACAAGCTGAAAACGAATGATGTCATAGGCCGACATTTGCGATATTTGCGCGCAATGTTCATACACGCGTGAAGCCGTATAAATCAGCAGCTTTGAAAAATGCTCCCATAAGTTTTGCTGTGCAACCACATGGTTAAAGCACTCCAGCGAAACGGCTGCTATTTCGGCGGTTTCCAGAACCCTGACATAAAGATGCTCGGAGGAAAACTGACTGCTCACGCCGAGAATAAAGGGGGATGATTCAGAATTTAGCACAATGCCGTCGCCGCGGCGGTGTAAGGCCACGCTGCCCTGGGTAAGTAAAAAACACTGGCGAATATCGTTTTGATAATAATGGACGATATCACCTTTTAACACGATCCGTCTTTCTGCAAAGGGAAGGATGTTATCAATTAATTTTTCAATGTGCTCAAAGGGTTTTACACCCAACACGGTTGAGCGTTCTTTACTTAATTCCGGTGCCATTCGCGTGTTCATCAGATACCTCACTCACTGATTCGATCATTTTTTGATCGGCATAGAGAATTATCTTAAAAAACAGCATGTCAGGGAATGATTTAGGCAGGTCTAATAATAGACCTGAAAGCTGTTATAACCTAATTTTCTGAATTTTAAGTAATTGTGCTACTGGTCTAAAAATAGACCTGGAGTAGTAGGGATAAGGTGTTTCTTAGGGAAGTGTTTTATTTTTGTTAAGGGCGAGTCTACAGCTAGACCTCAAAATAGATTGTGCGCTGAAAAAGAGTTGTATAAATTTTACTCGTCAGCAGGCATAACCCGGAATGTTTAACCTGAGCTGCGAAGCGATGTTATTTAATGGGCTCCTGGCAGTATATAAATGACAAGGTAAGGCGGGCGTGAACACCATTAAACCGCTTTGTCTGGATTTCTGTAATAAATAAAGTGATACAGGATTTACTTATGAAAAATAAAATGATGATAGCAATGCTGGCAATCGGCTCCACTCTGGCAACAACGCACGCTTTTGCCGCCGCCGGTACCGTTAATTTTAACGGTAATATTCTGGATTCCGCCTGCGATGTGGATGTCGCTTCTCAGAATCAGGTAGTGGTATTAGGGGATTATTATAAAACAGAATTCCCTACTACCGGGGCCAGAACGGCAGCAACGCAGTTTAATATTGTGTTGAAAAACTGCCCGGTGACGGTTACCAACGCCAAAGTGCGTTTTGATGGTACGCCGGATGCCACCAATGCCAGCCTGCTGGCGATTGATTCGTCTGCGGCGGGTGCGGCTATCGGGGTGGCTATAAACCTGATGACGGCAGATAAAGCGGATCTCCCGCTTCATGGCAGCAACAGCTATAGCTATGCGTTGAGCAGCACGGCGGATAATACCCTGAGTTTCTATGCCCAGTATATTTCCACTGCAGCGACAGTCACCGCCGGCCCGGCAAACTCTGTCGCCAACTTCTCAGTGGTCTACAACTAATAGTTTCAGAATCATTAAGGGGCCAACCCGGCCCCTTTGTTGTATGAGGTTTATCATGCGTTTTATCACAACAACAGGATTGGCCCTGGCGATGTCTGCGCTCACGCTGAGCACAGCCAGCGCCGGCGTCATTATTGGCGGCACCCGTCTCATATTCGATGGGGCTAAAAAGGAAGCGTCAATAAGCATAAATAACCCTGACAGTGCGCCTTATTTAATTCAGTCATGGATAGATATGCAGGAAGGGAGCTCAGATAAAGCGCCTTTTATTATTACACCGCCATTATATAGACTGGATGGCGGGCAAAAAAACATTGAGCGAATTGTGATGACGGGCGCATTGCCACAGGAGCGGGAGAGTCTGTTCTGGCTGAATATTAAAGCGATCCCATCGGCATCAAAACAGACGAACTCCCTGCAAATTGCAGTGAAAACCCGCATCAAATTGATTTACCGTCCGGAAGGTCTCCGGGCGTCAACACCAGAGGAACAGGCCAGTAAATTAACCTGGCAACGAATCGGGGATAACCTCGAGGTTAAAAACCCTACGCAATTCGTCATTAATTTTAATGAAATTACGCTGGCGGGAAAAAAACTGGAAGACGTGACGTATGTTTTACCCGGCGCTTCAGCCCGGTTTGCATTACCAAATGAGGTCAGGGGAAATTCACTCACGTTTAAAATCATTAACGACTATGGCAGTCCCGGCGTTTTACATCAGGCCAGTTTGTAATGTGTTAGCAAACGGCAACGCCCGTATTCATCAGGTAATTCGTCATGAAAGTAATAAACAGGATGCGGCCTGCGCGCCTGGCGACCTTTATCGCCCTGGCGTTTGCCGGATCCTCTCCGTCGCTCTGTGCCAGTGTTGCATTTAACACGGATCTGATTGAGCTGGACAATCCCGGCATGGATAAAGCCGATTTGTCGGCTTTTGAATCAGGCTCTCAGGCGCCGGGAAACTACCATGTCGATATTATCGTTGACGACGCATTAGTGGAGACGGGGGATATTCGCTTTTCCGCGGGCAAAAACGCGAACGGCGATGAGATATTGCAGCCGTGCCTGAGTATTGAACAATTAAAACGGTGGGGGGTAAAAACCGCATTATTTCCCGCACTCAGCGCGGAACAGGGCGAATGTGTCAATCTTCAGGCGATACCGCAGGCCAGTTCGGATTTCCAGTTTAGCGCCCTGCGCCTGGTGCTCAGCATCCCTCAGGCAGCCATCGATCTGCCGGCGAGAGGCTATGTACCGCCGCAGATGTGGGATGAAGGGATAACCACAGCCATGCTTAATTACAGCCTGAGCGGGGCGACCAGCCGGGCGAAAACGGGGGAGCGGGCCAGCAGCAACAGCCAGTATGCGAACCTGCGTCCGGGGATCAATGTCGGGCCATGGCGTTTACGCAACTATACTACCTGGTCGCGGGATGCTTCCGGAAAAGATCAATGGGACACGGTCTACAGCTACCTGCAACGCGCTGTGATCCCGCTGAAAGCGCAGCTGACCGTCGGGGACAGTTCCGCGCCGGCGGATGTCTTTGACAGCATGCCGTTTCGCGGCGTCCAGCTGGCGTCGGACGATGATATGCTGCCGGATTCCCTGAAGGGCTATGCGCCTGTGGTTCGCGGGGTTGCCCGTACCAATGCCCAGGTGGTGATCCGCCAGAATGGCTATCAGATCTACCAAAGCTATGTGGCACCGGGCGCGTTTGAGATTACCGATATGTACCCCACCGGCGGTGCGGGCGACTTAGACGTGACCATCAAAGAGGCGGATGGCAGCGAGCAGCATTTCACGCTGCCGTATGCCTCGGTACCGGTATTGCAGCGCGAAGGGCGACTGAAATACGCCCTCTCCGCGGGACAGTATCGCTCTTATAACAGCAGCGTGGAGAAAACCCCGTTCGGGCAGATCGCCGCGATTTATGGCCTGCAGGATGGCATCACGCTCTATGGCGGCGTGCAGGGCTCCGGCAAGTACCGGTCGCTTGCGCTCGGGGTAGGGAAAAACATGGGTGATTTCGGTGCGCTTTCCGCAGATATCACCCAGGCCTGGTCGTCACCGGAGGGTACCGCAAAGACGCAGGGGCAGTCCTTGTGCGCGCGTTACAGCAAGAACCTGCTGAATACCGGCACGAATTTTTCGATTGCAGGATACCGGTATTCAACCCGTGGCTATTACGGGATGCAGGAAGTGCTGGATTCTTTCGGGGACAGCAGCGCGCTTCAGGAAAGACGGCGCAATCGCGTTGAGCTGACGATGAGCCAGACGCTGGGTGGCGACCTGGGCGCGCTGACGCTTAGCGCCGCACGGGAAGATTACTGGAATGCTGCCAGATCAATGGCGTCCTGGAGTGTTGGTTACAACAACTACTGGCACAACATCAGCTATGGCGTGACCTGGACATACAGTAAAAATGGTACCCCGGCGTCTTCCCCTGGTGGAAGTAAAAATGCCTACGATCGCGACCAGCTTCTGGCGTTTACCGTCAGCGTGCCGCTGGACACATTTCTGCCGCAGACTTGGGCCAACTATGGCCTGAACGCCAGTCAGAATAATGGCACAACGCACAGTCTCGGCATGAACGGGGTTGCTCTCGAAAACAGCGCCCTGAACTGGAATATCCAGCAGGGATACGGTACGGATGGCGTGGGTTATACCGGCAGTATGAACGGCGACTATAAAGGCACATACGGCGAGGTCACGGCGGGCTATGGCTACGACAGCAGTAGCGAGCGCCTGAATTATGGTTTACAGGGCGGCATCCTCGCGCATGCTGACGGCATTACGCTGTCTCAGCCGCTGGGCGAAACCAACGCGTTAATCAAAGCTCCTGGCGCGCACGGCGTCAATATTCGCAATCAGGCTGGCGTGCGTACGGATTACCGGGGCTATACGGTGGTAAATAACCTCTCCGTGTACCGGAAAAACGATCTCGCCCTCGATCCTGAGAATATGCCTGATGATGTGGAGCTGGAGATCAACACGCGCACGGTTACGCCGACACGCGGTGCGGTCGTGAAAGCGGATTATCTCTCCAAAGTGGGGCGTCGGGTGTTGATGACCTTAACGGACAATAACCGTTTTGTGCCGTTTGGCGCGGTGGTCACGCTGGAGGGCGATGCCAGCAGCAGTTTTATCGTCGGCGATCGCGGTCAGGTGTATTTAACCGGCCTGCGTGAACAGGGCACCGTTCTGGCGACATGGGGGACGCAATCCCACCAGCAGTGTCGGGCGGATTTTAATCTGCCGCAAGGATCTCAATATGGTGGCATCGCTGACATTAGCGTCACGTGTCGCCAGGAGCATTAATATGAAGGTAATCAACGTTATTTTACTGCTGTGTTGTCTGTGTAGCTGGCAAGAGGCCAGGGCCGGGACCTGCACGACGATCTTGCCGCAGCTGTCGACGCTGTCGGTGGGAACAATTAATGTTCAACGTGATGCACCTGTCGGCACGGTGATTTTTTCCGGCGCAGGAACGTATACGAGCTCCTATCTTACCGGATGTACCAATCCGTTAATGCTGGGTTTTAGCATGCGGTATAACAACGCCACGCTGAGCAGCTACGGCAATCATGTGTATAACACCAACATCAGTGGGATAGGTATTCGGTTTTCATCGAATGCCTATTTCGAGAACCCGAGCAATACGTTCTCTTACGGTGCGCAGACCTCTTATGTGGACTGGTATGGCGGTAGAGTCGAACTGGTGGTGACCGGCCCGGTGTCATCCGGTGCCTTAACCCCGGGGGTCATTGGCGTGGTGACGCTCCAGGGCAGCGACGGTGTTTATCGTGACGGGCTGACCGAGCAGCTTACCGGCGGAACCATCAACGCCCTGGCATGCACGATCGCCACGCCGCAGCTGACGTTCCCGATCGGTGATATTTCCGCATCCGCCTTTGGTACCGTGGTGGGGACCACGCCGGGCGTGGCGCAGAATACGCAAAACCTGGGATTAACCTGCAGCGCTGGCACCAATATTACGGTCTCGCTCAGCGGAATACAGAATCCTGACAGTGCAAATACCAGCGTTATGGCCTTAACGGGACAGGGGAGTGCCGGTACTGCAAAAGGTGTTGGCGTGCAGCTTTTATATAACGGTACGCCGCTGGCATTAAATAGCCGTCTGTTGCTCAAACAGTCTGCGGGTGGACAAGAGACGCTCCCGTTAACGGCGCGTTATTACCAGACATTAACCTCCGTCGAGTCCGGCTCCGCGAATGCGTCCGCCACGCTTAATTTGACGTATCAGTAACGGGTGGAACAATGAAATTACATTATCAGCGTGGGCTTATTCTGCTTTTATTCTGCGGGCACGCTTTCGCTGCTGACAGCGTAAATCTTGGCGTCACGGGAAATATCGTTGCCTCGCCCTGTATCTTTAACGGCGGGAGCACCAGCATGGATATTAACCTCGGGAATATACAGGCCACCAATATGGCGACGCCGGGGTCATCATCCGATCCGGTGCCTTTTAACCTGCTGTTTACTCAGTGTCCGGCGGGAACCCGCAGCGTCACGGTCTCGTTTACCGGAAGCCCCGATCCGGTTGCCGGGGCAGACTACTATATGAACAGCGGCTCGGCGACAAATGTGGCGGTTGCTATGCGTGAGGCCGGAACGGGAACGCTAAAGGGAACGGGTTCCAGCATAACGCAAAATATTGCGGCAGACAGAGCCGCCACCATGGCCATGCAGGCGGCGGTTGAATCGGTTAGCGGTGGTGCGACGCCGGGGAGTATCAGTGCAGTTGTTGTCATGACGATGCAATACAACTAAGTCGCAAGCGTGTTGATAAGCCTTATTGATTAACAGACATTGGTACTCGCTATGCTGAATATCCTGATTCAAGAGACAGATCAATTTTTTCACCATGGGCTACAGCGCTTCTTTATGGAATTCTTCTGGCGCAATTTTAAGCGGGAAATCCACTTTGGCGTTGAGCTTAGCCACGATAACGTCAGTGCGGCGGATATTATCGTTATTACGCTATGTCAGGGAGAGACGCTCACCTGTTTTCCTGAATTGCAGGCGCGACAAAAAGGTATCGTGATAGGTCTGGTTGAGGATGCCCTGCGTTTTTCAGCGTTGCCGTCCTGTTTTCAGGATATTATTTTTATTCCCCGCAGCGCCTCGCTCGATTATTTAAGCCAGGTGCTGTTTATTGCCTGGCATAGCGTGCAGTCACCCGGTTATATCTGGAAGAAAATTAGCTGTTTCGAATGTCAGTATAAAATACTATCACCGCAGCAAATTCGCATTATGGGCAATTTCTACAGGGGATTATCGGTGGTGCAGATCGCCCGCGTGCTGAAGATGAGCGATAAAACCGTTTTTACGCATAAGTATATGATGATGCAGAAATTCAATCTGCGAAGTGATTTTGAACTGATTGCGCTGATTCGCAAAATGGTGGAGAAGAACAATCACCCGAACATGCTGCGTGACTATCTGGTCAATAACTCCGGGTAATACGCTTAGGCGTAGCGCCGCCGGGAGAAACTCACAAAGTGCACTTTGTCAGCAGTCTGAGGCTCACCGCGTGAGCCTCTTTTTCCTTACACATTCACCGCGCTAATTAGCCGCGACTTCATGGACTGATACGCCGACGCGGCATAGTCCTCCGCCCAGCGCTGGTCCTCAATGGCCTCCAGCTGCACCGCGCAGTACTTCGTTTCCGGGGTTTTGGAGATGGGATCGAGGTTGTCCTGGGTCAGCTCGTTGCAGGCGCCAATCCACCACTGATAGGTCATATAGACGGCCCCGGCGTTGATGCGCTCGCTGATGCTGGCGCGGGAAATTACTTTCCCCCGGCGGGAGCGCACCCAGACCAGCTGTCCGTCGGTAATGCCCAGCTTGTCCGCATCGGCAGGGTTCATTTGCACCCGGCCCGGCTCGTCGGCCAGGCTTTGCAGCGCGGCACAGTTCCCGGTCATGGAGCGGCAGGAGTAGTGGCCCACCTCGCGGACCGTACAGAGCACCAGCGGGAAATCCGCATCCGGAGTTTCCGCCGGCGCGCGCCACGGTGCGGCAAAGAGCTGCCCTTTACCGCTCGGGGTATCGAACTGATTATCTTTGTACAGGTACGGCGTACCGGGATGATCCAGCGTCGGGCACGGCCATTGAACGTGACCCATCTCGCCCATTTTTTCATACGTCACGCCGTAGAAGAGCGGGCACAGCTCGCGCATCTCGTCCCAGATCTGCTGGTTGGAGTCATAATGCATCGGGTAGCCCATCTCGGTGGCGAGCAGGCTGATGATCTCCCAGTCGCGCTTCACGTTGCCGCTGGCTTCAATGGCTTTGCCAAAACGCTGGAAGCCGCGATCGGCACAGGTAAAGACGCCGCCGTGTTCACCCCATGAGGTAGCCGGAAGCAGAACGTCCGCCACCTCTGCCGTTTTGGTCATAAAGATGTCCTGAACCACGACAAAATCGAGCGCTTCAAAACCGCTGCGCACCAGGCTGAGATCGGCTTCCGTCTGGAGCGGATCTTCTCCCATGATGTAATAGGCTTTGACCTTGCCTTCCAGCGTAAGATGCGGCACTTCGGTAATGCGCGTCCCGACGCGATCGTCCATTTTATTGACATCAATACCCCAGGCATCGGCGAACTTCTGCCGGACCGCCGGGTCGGTCACATCCTGATAGCCGGGGAACATATTCGGCAGTACGCCCATATCGCAGGCACCCTGGACGTTGTTCTGACCGCGCACCGGTCCGACGCCGACGGCGGGGCGACCGAGATTCCCGGTCAGCAGCGCCAGGCTGGAAAGCCCTTTGACCACATCAACGGCCTGACCAAACTGGGTCACGCCCATTCCCCACATCACGGTAGCAGAAGGAGCCGCCGCGAACGTGCGCATCGCCTGGCGGACATCACGGGCGGGGATGCCGGTAAGATGATCGACCTTCTCAGGCGCATAGTCTTTTACCGTTTGCCGGTAGGCCTCAAGCCCTTCCGTAAAGCGCGCCACGTAGCTTTTGTCGTACAGCTCCTCTTCCAGCAGCACATAGCCAAAGGCGTTCACCAGCGCCATGTTGCTGCCGTTATTCAGCTGAAGATGTTGGTCGGCAATACGCGCCGTTTCAATACGGCGCGGATCGCAGACAATAATTTTTGCGCCGTTTTCACGCGCTTTCAGCACGCGGCGGGCAACGATAGGGTGGGAGTCCGCGCAGTTATAGCCAAACACCAGCAGGCATTTTGAGTTTTCAATATCGTTAATGGAGTTGCTCATCGCGCCGTTGCCGAGCGTTTCCTGTAAACCCGCCACGGACGGGCCATGACAGACGCGCGCGCAGCAGTCCACGTTGTTGGTGTTCAGCACCGCGCGGGCAAACTTTTGCATCACGTAGTTGGTTTCATTGCCGGTGCCGCGAGAGGAGCCGGTGGTCATGATCGACCGCGGCCCGTGCTGCGCTTTAATGCTGCTGAGCCTGTGGGCGGTGTAGCGGATCGCCTCTTCCCAGGTAACGGGGGTGAAGGCTTCGCCTTTGCGGTAGCGGATCATGGGCTGGTTAAGGCGGGGGGTGAGAAGACGGGTGTCGTTGAGGAAGTCCCAGCCGTAAAACCCTTTCAGACATAAGGTGCCCTGGTTTGTGACCCCCTCTGCCGCTTCGGCACGGATGATACGGTTATTTTCAACGACAAGGTTCAATTTACAGCCTGCACCGCAGTACGGGCAGACGCTGGCGATCTTTTTCATCAATAACAGACCTGTTAAGAAATGAAGCAAAGTTGACTGGAAAACCAGTCCCGTATGCGGAGATAAGCAGGAAGCGTGCCAGGTTGGCTTTGCGTGTATTACAGGGTGTTATGGGGGAGGGCACGTGTCATCGTCAGGCCGATCGTCAGTTTTGACGATGACACGTTAGGGGGCGCGGCGAGCAGGAACTCAGAGATCGTCCATGGTGTAACCCACCACGATTTCCAGCGTCTTACGAATCACATCCGCCTGAACCACGTCGTTGGTGGATTCCAGCGTCTGAATGAGCCAGAGGATGATCGCTTTATTGGAAAGATGACCTTCGGAGGCCAGAACACAGCGTACTGCAGTAGAAAAAATAGCGGACTCTTCAGCAAAACGATCGCCTGCATGGCGGAAATACTCCGCCAGCGCACTGTCTAAAAAAGCAGAGTGATATTCGGGTTGAAGCTGAATATTTTGTCTCATTTGTTCTCACCGTAGCTGTTAAATTGCAGTCAATGTATTTTTTTGGGATCGGACGGTTTTCCACTTCCAAATAACGGCACTACATTGTCTCGGTTATCGTTGAGAGATCCCTCTCTTTTTGTTCGTCCTTGCGCGGTTCTGCGACGTGTAAAGGCGATGCTGTTTGAGCCGATCTCGGCAATCACCATCGCAAGTGTCTCCCGCCGCTGGGGATCCTTTTCATGTTCTTTCATGACCCGCAGACGCTGTAGCAAGCCTTCTGTTGTCACCGGCCCCCGCTCTTTCAGAAGAGAGAGAACGGCTTCACCGATAAGCTGGTCTATCAGTCGGTCTGCGTTACTGCGATTCATATCCTTACCGTTCGAAGAGCAGACCAAGCAGCATGTGGTAATGCTCTTCCTCTTCCGGCCCATCGGCCTTTTCGAGGCGGCTGAGCAATTTTGTACAAAGCGATTTGCGATTAAGGTTTCGCCCGTCGCTGAGAATTTCAACAACCACCTGGCCCAGCGTTTCCTGTTGGGTCGGAAGCGCGGCTTTTTCGAAGTACTGTGCGATTGCTGCTGCGGAATCTGCGACGTAACCTTTCTGCTGCATGTTTCGCTCCTGTAAAATTTTGTAATCAGTAACGTTACATTTAAGGTATACACAATTTCCAAATCTGTACATCTAAAATGTACAGATTTTTAGATTTTTTACGATATATTTTATAAATCATTTATTTTTCATTACGTTGGGTTGGCGTTGTGATGGGGGGTGAGTGCAGGATATATTGTACAAAAAGCGCAGGTGCTGGTAAGTTGTACAGCCGAGTCAAACGGTCTCATTAACTGCCGTAAATGGTTGAGATGTAAATTATTTGTCAGGCAATTAATGTGCTATAAATGAACATTCCCCACGTCTTTTGTGGCCAAAACCCTAACCTCCCAGGAATAGCATGCTCACAACCATCATTTACCGCAGTCATATCTGCGAGGACGTTCCAGTGAAAGCGCTGGAAGCAATGGTCGCTGCTGCAAATCGTAAAAATCGGCAATCCAATGTCACGGGGATCCTGCTGTTTAACGGCACACATTTTTTTCAACTGCTGGAAGGGCCGGTGGAGCACGTTTCGGCTATCTATGAGCAGATCTGCAACGACCCGCGCCACCATAACGTAGTCGAGTTGATGCGCGATCACGGCCCTGTCCGGCGTTTTGGCAACGTGGGTATGGAGCTTTTTGATTTGCGCCACTTCGACAGGGACGAGGTACTGCAGCAGGTGCTCGACAAGGGGACGACACGCTACCAGCTGACGTATAACGACCGCCCTCTGCAGTTTTTCCGCACCTTTGTCGAGGCCACGGAAAAAGCGAACTATTTTGAACTGCCGCCTGCGGACTCATGGGAATTCGTTCGCGAAGAGACGCGCTTGTCCGCGCAGCCTGAGGTGGTCGCGAAAGGGGCGGATTGCAGCTTCGCGTTCCAGCCGATAGTCGATCCGTTTATGCAGCAGGTTGTCTCCTGGGAGGCGCTTCTCCGCACCCCGTCCGGCGACTCGCCGGGGGCCTATTTCGCCAGCCTTCCGCAGGAGGAAGTGTACACCTCTGATTTGCAGAGCAAGCAGGTGGCTCTGTCTATGGCCAGCGCGCTGGGGTTACAGGACCAGACGTTATCCCTGAACCTGCTGCCTATGACGCTGGTTAACATTCCCAACGCCGTGGATTTTCTGCTCACCGCGATTGAAGCAAACGGTTTTGTACCTGAGCAAATCGTGGTGGAGTTCACCGAGAGCGAAGCCATTTCCCGTTTTGATGAATTCACGGATTCGGTCAGGCAGTTAAAAAGCGCGGGTATCAGCGTGACGATCGATCACTTTGGTGCCGGTTTTGCCGGGCTGCAGCTGCTGGCCCACTTCCAGCCTGACAGAATTAAGATTAATCGCGATCTGGTCGCGAACGTGCATAAAAGTGGCCCCCGACAGGCCATCATTCAGGCGATCATCAAATGCTGTTCCTCGCTTGAAATCCAGTTCTGCGCGGTGGGGGTAGAGAAGGCAGAAGAGTGGATGTGGCTGGAATCTGCGGGAATTTCCCAGTTCCAGGGGCATCTTTTTGCCAGCCCCCGGCACGGCGGGATTCCAGCCATTGCCTGGCCGGAGAAAAAGTTCGAATTGTGATAAAGCTGTACACAATCTGGCAGACGTTACTGTACGAACGGTAAATTTTATACAACAATGTATTAACAGGTGGATGGGGTGGTAAGCCATTCACCCGTTCAAAATGCGGTCTTAGTTATACAAATGGTTTGTACAATCTGATAAGGTTGGTGCAGTTAGGTATGGAAGTTCTGAGCGTGAGGGAGTTAATGGCCTATTACAGTATCGGCGAAGTGGCCGAACGATGCGGTATCAACCCCGTTACGCTGCGTGCCTGGCAGCGCCGTTATGGATTGTTGAAGCCGCAGCGCAGCGAAGGGGGCCATCGTCAGTTTGACGATGAAGATATCCTGCGTATAGAAGAGATCAAACGCCTGATGAAGAGCGGCGTTTCGGTCGGGAAAGTAAAAGCCTTGCTGGAAAACAAGGAAGTGTTGACTCAGGGCAACTGGGTCTCGTTCCAGGAAGAGATGATGACCGTTCTGCGCTACGCCAGCCCGGCAAAGCTGCGCGCCAAAATTGGCGAGTTCCGCCGCGATCACCCGATAGATTCCCTGATTGACAATATCATTTCTCCCGTCCGGCAGCGGATGAACCAGGACCAAAATACCGTGCGACACATGGCGAGCCTGTTAGACGGAGTCCTGATTGAATTCGCGATTGCAAGCCTGGCGGAGTCCCGTAAGAAAGCCGGTAAAGACGCTCTCCTGATCGGCTGGGAGTGCGATGACCGCACCCATCTGTGGCTCGAAGCCGCGCGCTTGGCGCAGAAGGGCTGGCACATTGACGTCCTGGCAGAACCGATTGATTCGCCGCGTCCTGAACTGTTCCCGGGACAAAAAATCTTCGTCTGGACGGGGAAATCCCCAACGCCTCGACAGCAGGAACAGCTCGACCACTGGCGTGAACAGGGGTTTGCTGTCTCATTTCATCATTAAGTGTAAGAGGCCTTGAGGGCCTTTTTTTATTTTTGTCACTTTCCACGCAAAAGCTATCTCAAAAATAGGCATTTCCAATGCATATTTTACGTTTCTCCTCTCCTGCCAAAATGCCACAACGAAATGCATTATTAATCAATGTATTGAACAATTAAATCCATCCTGCCTGCATCCTGCCACAGGGTCTATGCTTAATAAAAGTAGGCAAAAAGGGCGGTTTAGCCGAATGCCCCTGCTGACAGAGGGTTGAAGTGATAATCGTTATCACTAACATGGTGTTATGCCCTGATGGCTTATCAGATGAGGTGGACCTATGGAACTGCATTCAGAAACCTTTAATCCTGCCGATTTCGCCTGGCGCGGGTTAACGCTCACGCCGGCTGCGGCGGCACATATTCACGAGCTGGTGGCGAAAAAGCCCGAGATCCTTGGCGTGCGTTTAGGTGTCAAACAGACCGGCTGCGCAGGTTTCGGTTACGTGCTTGATACCGTCACCGAACCCGAGAAAGATGACCTGGTGTTCGAGACCGACGGCGCAAAACTGTACGTCGCGCTGCAGGCCATGCCCTTTATCGACGGCACCGAAGTGGACTACGTCCGCGAAGGCTTAAACCAGTTATTCAAATTTCATAACCCGAAAGCCCAGAACGAATGCGGCTGCGGCGAAAGCTTTGGGGTATAGGCGGAACTATGTCTCGTAATACTGAAGCAACGAGTGAAGTAAATACCTGGAGCGGCGGGCACCTCAACTATAAAGAGGGGTTCTTCACCCAGCTGCAGACCGATGAGCTGGCAAAAGGCATCAATGAAGATGTCGTGCGGGCGATCTCGGCGAAACGTAACGAGCCCGAGTGGATGCTGGAGTTTCGCCTGAGCGCCTACCGCGCCTGGCTGGAGATGGAAGAGCCGCACTGGCTGAAAGCGCATTATGACAAGCTGAACTATCAGGACTACAGCTACTACTCCGCGCCCTCCTGCGGCAGCTGTGATGACACCTGCGCCTCGCAGCCCGGCGCGGTGCAGCAAACCGGAGCGGAGAACAGTTTCCTCAGCAAAGAGGTAGAAGAGGCGTTTAACCAGCTGGGCGTACCGGTGCGCGAAGGAAAAGAGGTGGCGGTGGACGCCATTTTTGACTCCGTCTCGGTGGCCACCACCTACCGCGAGAAGCTGGCAGAGCAGGGGATCATTTTCTGCTCCTTCGGCGAAGCGATTCACGATCATCCTGAACTGGTGAAAAAGTACATCGGAACCGTGGTGCCCTCTAACGACAACTTCTTTGCGGCGCTTAACGCGGCGGTGGCCTCGGACGGCACCTTTATTTACGTGCCGAAAGGCGTGCGCTGTCCGATGGAGCTTTCCACCTATTTCCGCATTAATGCCGAAAAAACCGGCCAGTTCGAACGTACCATTCTGGTCGCGGATGAAGGCAGCTACGTCAGCTACATCGAAGGGTGTTCCGCTCCTGTGCGCGACAGCTATCAGCTGCACGCGGCGGTGGTGGAGGTCATCATCCATAAAGACGCCGAGGTGAAATACTCGACGGTGCAAAACTGGTTCCCGGGCGACGGCAATACCGGCGGCATCCTGAACTTCGTGACCAAGCGTGCGCTGTGCGAAGGCGAAAACAGCAAGATGTCGTGGACCCAGTCCGAAACCGGTTCGGCCATCACCTGGAAATACCCGAGCTGCATCCTGCGCGGGGATAACTCCATCGGCGAGTTTTACTCGGTGGCGCTCACCAGCGGCCATCAGCAGGCGGACACCGGCACCAAGATGATCCACATTGGTAAAAACACCAAATCGACCATTATCTCGAAAGGGATTTCCGCCGGACACAGTCAGAACAGCTATCGCGGGCTGGTGAAAATCATGCCGACGGCGACCAATGCGCGAAACTTCACCCAGTGTGACTCGATGCTGATTGGCGCTGACTGCGGGGCGCATACCTTCCCATACGTCGAATGCCGTAATAACACGGCCCAGCTGGAGCACGAGGCGACCACGTCACGGATTGGGGAAGATCAGCTCTTCTACTGCCTGCAGCGCGGGATCAGCGAAGAGGATGCCATCTCGATGATCGTCAACGGCTTCTGTAAGGACGTGTTCTCTGAACTGCCGCTGGAATTTGCCGTTGAAGCCCAGAAACTCCTCGCCATCAGTCTTGAACACAGCGTCGGTTAAGGAAAGCACATGTTAAGCATTAAAGATTTACAGGTCAGCGTAGAAGATAAAGCCATCCTGCGTGGCCTCAATTTTGACGTCAAGCCGGGCGAAGTCCACGCCATCATGGGGCCGAACGGTTCCGGGAAAAGTACGCTTTCTGCGACGCTGGCGGGACGCGAAGATTATGAGGTGACCCACGGCTCGGTCGAATTTAACGGCAAAGATCTGCTGGAGATGTCGCCGGAAGACCGCGCGGGCGAGGGCATCTTTATGGCCTTCCAGTATCCGGTAGAAATCCCCGGCGTCAGCAACCAGTTCTTCCTGCAAACCGCGCTCAACGCGGTGCGGAAATACCGAGGGCTGGAGGCGCTCGACCGCTTCGACTTCCAGGATTTAATGGAAGAGAAAATCAAGCTGCTGAAAATGCCGGAAGATTTGCTCACCCGCTCGGTGAACGTCGGTTTTTCCGGCGGCGAGAAAAAGCGTAACGACATTCTGCAGATGGCGGTGCTGGAGCCCGAGCTGTGCATTCTGGATGAGACCGACTCCGGTCTGGATATCGACGCCCTGAAGATTGTCGCTGACGGGGTGAACGCCCTGCGCGACGGCAAGCGCTCGTTTATTATCGTCACCCACTACCAGCGCATTCTGGACTACATCAAGCCGGATTACGTCCACGTGCTTTACCAGGGGCGCATTGTGAAATCCGGTGATTTTACGCTGGTTAAACAACTGGAGGAGCAGGGTTATGGCTGGCTTACCGAACAGCAGTAATGCGCTCCAGCAGTGGCACCGGCTGTTTGAAGCCCAGGGCGGCACGCGCTCCGAGCAGGCGCAACAGCATCTGCAGCAGATGCTGCGTCTTGGCCTGCCGACGCGTAAGCATGAGAACTGGAAGTACACCCCGCTTGATGGCTTGCTGAACGCCGAGTTTGTGACCCGCCTGGCGTATCTCACGCCTGCACAGCGTGACGCGCTGGCAGTGGGCGTGGATGCCGTGCGCCTGGTGTTTGTCGACGGTCAGTTCCGCCCTGAGCTGAGCGACACGCTCCAGGAGAGCGGATTTGAGATTGAGATAAACGACGATCGCCAGCGCCTGAACGCCCCGGTTCAGCCTGAGGTCTTTCTGCACCTGACCGAAAGCCTGGCCCGCAGCGTGACGCATATCGGCGTGAAGCGTAACCAGCGTCCGGCCAAACCGCTGCTGCTGATGCACATCACTCAGGGTCTGGACGGCGCCGAAATCAATACCGCGCACTATCGCCACCATCTTGAGCTGGCGGAGGGGGCGGAGGCCACGGTCATCGAACACTACGTCAGCCTCAATGAGACGCGTCACTTTACCGGGTCGCGACTGACGATGAACGTGGCGGCGAATGCCCAGCTACACCACATCAAGCTGGCGTTTGAGAATGCGCAGAGCCACCACTTTGCCCATAACGACATTGTCCTGGGACAGGATGCCGCCGCGTACAGCCACAGCTTCCTGCTCGGCGGGGCGGTGCTGCGCCACAACACCAGCACGCAGCTCAACGGTGAAAACACCACGCTGCGCATCAACAGCCTGGCGATGCCGGTTAAATCGGAAGTGTGTGACACGCGCACCTGGCTGGAGCACAACAAAGGCTACTGCAACAGCCGCCAGCTGCACAAAACCATCGTCAGTGATAAAGGGCGCGCGGTGTTTAACGGCCTGATTAACGTGGCGCAGCACGCCATTAAAACCGACGGGCAGATGACCAACAACAATCTGCTGTTAGGTCGCCTGGCAGAGGTGGACACCAAGCCGCAGCTGGAGATCTACGCGGATGACGTGAAATGCAGCCACGGTGCGACGGTCGGGCGAATCGACGACGAGCAGATGTTCTACCTGCGCTCGCGCGGCATCGACCAGCAGGCGGCGCAGAAAATGATTATCTTCGCGTTTGCCGCCGAACTGACGGAAGCGCTGCACGATGGTCAGTTAAAACTGCAGGTGCTGGATCGGATCGGTCAGCGCCTGCCTGGAGGCGAAGCATGAGTTTTCCCGTCGAAAAAGTACGGGCAGATTTCCCGGTTCTGACCCGTGAAGTAAACGGTCTGCCGCTGGCCTACCTGGACAGCGCGGCCAGCGCGCAGAAGCCGAATCAGGTGGTGGATGCCGAAGCCGAGTTCTATCGCCACGGCTATGCCGCCGTGCATCGCGGTATTCACACCCTGAGCGCCGAGGCGACCCAGCGGATGGAAAACGTGCGCACGCAGCTTGCCGCCTTCCTTAACGCCCGCTCGCCGGAAGAACTGGTCTTTGTTCGCGGGACCACCGAAGGGATCAACCTTGTCGCTAACAGCTGGGGCAACGCGCAGGTCCACGCGGGGGATAACATCATCATCACCCAGATGGAGCACCACGCCAATATCGTGCCGTGGCAGATGCTCTGCGAGCGCGTAGGGGCGCAGCTGCGGGTGATCCCGCTAAACGCTGACGGGACGCTTCAGCTTGAGCAGCTTGACCTCTTGCTGGACGACCGCACGCGGCTGGTGGCGGTTACCCAGGTCTCCAACGTGCTGGGGACCGAAAACCCGGTGGCAGAGATCGTCGAGAAGGCCCATCAGGCGGGCGCAAAGGTCCTGATTGACGGTGCCCAGGCGGTAATGCACCACGCGGTGGATGTGCAGGCGCTGGACTGTGATTTCTACGTCTTTTCAGGCCACAAGCTCTATGGGCCGACCGGGATTGGCGTGCTGTATGTGAAAGAAGAGATCCTGCAGGCGATGCCGCCGTGGGAAGGGGGCGGGTCAATGATCGCCACCGTCAGCCTGACGGAAGGCACGACCTACGCGCGCGCCCCGTGGCGTTTTGAGGCGGGCACGCCCAACACCGGGGGCATTATCGGGCTGGGGGCGGCGGTCTCTTACGTCTCTGCCATCGGTCTTGATGCCATTCAGGAGTATGAACAGCTGCTGATGCACTACGCGCTTGCAGAGCTTGCCAGCGTGCCGGATTTGACCCTCTACGGGCCTGCCGATCGGCAAGGGGTAATCGCGTTTAATCTTGGGAAACACCACGCCTATGACGTGGGCAGCTTCCTCGATAACTACGGCGTGGCGGTCCGCACCGGGCACCACTGCGCCATGCCGCTGATGGCGTTTTACCAGGTACCGGCAATGTGCCGCGCATCGCTGGTGATGTACAACACGACGGAAGAGGTCGACAGGCTGGTGGCGGGGCTGAAGCGCATTCATCAGCTGCTGGGCTAACGGAGAGGCGAAAGATGGCAGAGCTGCCGGACAAAGATAAATTACTGCGCAACTTCTCGCGTTGCGCAAACTGGGAAGAGAAGTATCTCTATATCATCGAGCTGGGACAGCGTTTGCCGCCGCTCGGTGAAGAGGCGCACAGCCCTGAGAACAGTATTCAGGGCTGCCAGAGCCAGGTGTGGATTGTGATGGCGCAGTCGGATGACGGCACGATCGAATTGCGCGGCGACAGCGATGCCGCCATTGTAAAAGGGCTTATTGCGGTCGTCTTTAGCCTTTACCAGCAGATGTCGGCGCAGGATATCGTCGCGTTCGATGTTCGTCCGTGGTTTGAAAAAATGGCCTTAACCCAACACCTCACCCCGTCCCGCTCTCAGGGACTGGAAGCGATGATTCGCGCCATTCGCGCCAAAGCTGCAATCCTTAGCTAGACTTACAGAACAGCATTCATTCTGTTTCGCGAGGTGGTTCCCGCCTCGCTGGTTTTTCAGCTTTCTGGCGTTCTGTCAGTGAATAAGGAATCTCAGCATGAAGCGCGCGTCTCTCATTACTCTATTACTCCTCAGTTCGCTCGGCGCCCTTCATTCGGCCCGCGCGATGGACTATCCGTTGCCGCCCGCAGGCAGCCGTCTGATTGGGCAAAATCAAACCTACACGATACAGGAAGGGGATAATAAGCTGCAGACCATCGCCCGCCGGTTTAATACGGCGGCGCAGGTGATCCTGGAAACCAACAATACCATTGCGCCGGTAAACCCTGCGCCGGGCACCGTGATAACCATTCCGTCGCAAATGCTGTTGCCGGATACGCCCCGCGAGGGGATTGTGGTGAATCTTGCTGAGCTTCGGCTCTACTACTTCCCGCCGGGGCAAAATATTGTTCAGGTTTATCCTCTGGGTATAGGGCAACTGGGGCTGGAAACGCCGGTGACGACCACGCGGGTGAGCCAGAAGATCCCGAATCCCACCTGGACACCCACGCCGGGCATACGAGCACGTTCTCTGGAGCAGGGCATTAAACTGCCTCCGGTGGTCCCTGCCGGGCCAAATAACCCGCTAGGACGCTTCGCACTGCGTTTAGGCGTGGGGAATGGGGAATATCTCATTCATGGCACCAGCGCGCCGGACAGCGTTGGCCTGCGTGTCAGCTCTGGCTGTATGCGGATGAACGCCCCGGACATTAAGGCGCTGTTCGAACAGGTGCGGGTGGGCACGCGGGTGCAGATTATCAATGAACCCGTGAAGTTCTCCGTGGAGCCGGATGGTAAACGCTATATTGAGGTCCACCGTCCGCTGGCGCAGGTAGAAGGGGAAAATCCGCAGGTCTCGCCAATTACCCATTCTGCCGACTTTGCGGCCTTTGTTTCTCAGGCAGGAAGCGATAAGGCGCTGATTGATAAAGCGCTGTCACGTCGTGCCGGGATCCCGGTTATCGTGTCGTCCGGTAGCGGCCCGTCAGCCAGCAATAGCGTGTTGTCGGTGCAGAACAGCCGGGTGTCTGCTGCGGTGGCGGAAAATGAAGGGGAGAGGGTGACGCAGTAGGCGTTTGACGCAGGCAAAAAAAATGGCGCACAATGTGCGCCATTTTATTAACAGGTACTATTACTTACGGTATTTAGTAGCCTGGTTGTCCAGACGCTGGTTAGCGCGAGCTGCGTCGTCTTTAGCAGCCTGAACGTCGGAACGCATTGCGTTCACGTCGTTGCTCAGCTGGTCAACTTTAGCGTTCAGAGTCTGAACGTCAGAAGACAGCTGATCGATTTTAGCGTTGCTGGAGCAACCAGCCAGCAGAGTAGAACCCAGGATTACCGCGCCCAGTACCAGTTTAGTACGATTCATTATTAATACCCTCTAGATTGAGTTAATCTCCATGTAGCGTTACAAGTATTACACAAAGTTTTTTGGGTTGAGAATATTTTTTTGATGGGAATACACCTATTTTTGATCGTTCGCTCAAAGAAGCACCGAATCAGCCCTTTTCGGGCAAAAATCTAAGGAAAAAAAGGCATTTATCATCGGATTCATCTTAGATAATTCGCAATTAAATAGAAAAACCCGATTTGCATTTTGAATGCGTTTGGCTAATGCCGGGAATAAAAAAAGCGCCCAATGGGCGCTTTTTATCCAAATTAATTCGTTCGGGAATTATTACAGCACGTGAACAGATGCGGTATTGGTGGTGCCGCTTGGTACCAGGGCGCCAGAAACCATGACCACAACGTCGCCTTTCTGTGCCAGACCGCTTTCCAGAGCCAGTGCTTTACCCTGAATGTAGAAATCGTCAGTAGAGGCGATCTCTTTAACCAGGTGCGCAACGACGCCTTTGCTCAGCACCAACTGACGAGCGGTGGTTTCGTTGGTGGTCAGGGCCAGGATGGTCGCATCCGGGAAGTATTTACGCACGGCGCGCGCAGATTTACCGCCCTGAGTAGCAACCACGATCAGTGGGGCTTCCAGTTTCTCAGCGGTTTCTACTGCACCGCGGCATACTGCTTCGGTGATACGCAGCTTGCGGCTGTCGTTATTGAAGTCCAGACGGCTGGTCATCACGCGGTCAGTACGTTCACAGATGGTCGCCATGATGCCGACCGCTTCCAGCGGGTATTTACCTTTCGCGGATTCACCGGACAGCATTACTGCATCAGTACCGTCGAGGATGGCGTTTGCCACGTCGCCTGCTTCAGCGCGGGTTGGGCGTGGGTTTTTGATCATGGAGTCCAGCATCTGCGTGGCGGTGATAACCACTTTACGCGCGCGCACACACTTCTCGATCATCATCTTCTGCGCGAAGATCACTTCTTCAACCGGGATTTCAACGCCCAGGTCACCACGTGCAACCATGATGCCGTCAGACGCTTCGAGGATTTCGTCGAAGTTGTTCAGGCCTTCCTGGTTTTCGATTTTGGAGATGATCTGGATCTTCTCGCCGCCGTGTGCTTTCAGGTGCTCACGGATTTCAACCACGTCGGAACGCTTACGGATGAAGGAGGCCGCGACGAAGTCAACGCCTTGCTCGCAGCCGAAGATCAGGTCCTGTTTGTCTTTTTCAGCCAGGGCTGGCAGCGCGATGGAGACGCCCGGCAGGTTAACGCCTTTGTTTTCGCCCAGGTCGCCGTTGTTCAGCACTTTACAGATAACTTTGTTGCCTTCGATAGCGGTGACTTCCATACCGATCAGGCCATCGTCAACCAGCACGGTGTTACCAACGGACAGATCGCTGGTGAAGCCTTCGTAGGTCACTGCAACGATTTCGCTGTTGCCGATAACGGATTTGTCGGTGGTGAAGGTGAAGGTCTGGCCCGCTTTCAGAGAGACGTCGTTACCGCCTTCCAGCTTGATGGTACGGATTTCTGGACCTTTGGTATCCAGCAGGATGGCCGCTTTTTTACCGGTCTTGCTCATCACGTTGCGCAAGTTCTGGATGCGCTGGCCGTGTTCTGCGTAGTCGCCGTGGGAGAAGTTCAGACGCATCACGTTCATGCCGGCATCCAGCATTTTGCTCAGCATCTCTTCAGATTCGGTTTTCGGGCCGATAGTACAAACAATTTTCGTCTTTTTCATGACAGTCTTAGTCTTTAAGTTGGGAAGGATATGGAAATCTCGCTCCGGGGGCGCACCGCCGCGGAGTCAAACCTGTGTTGCAAAAGAGTATATGACACGCACTAAGGATAGGAGACATCAAATGAGCGTGCAGAAGAAAGTGTGCCTGAGTGACAGCCCAACGAAGGAGAGGAGAAGTTGTACGTTGTTTTTTGTATTCCAAGCGCTGAAACCATTCACCAGGGATTAGGCGCGCATTATACGCTGATTTTAAGATAAAAGGAAAATGGAAACGGTGTTTCAGAAATAATCTGTGCTGTTTCACATAATATTGTTATCAAGGCGTTAAGCCATGATGACAACTTATCGCGGCAGGTGAGGGACCTGCCGCACTTTGCTTATTTTTGCAGCGCCTGGCTGAGGTCGGCAATCAGGTCTTTAGGATCTTCAATCCCCACCGACAGGCGGATCAGCTGCGGCACAATGCCGTTCGCAAGACGTTGCTCAAGCGGAATTGAGGCGTGGGTCATGCTGTAAGGCTGGCTCACCAGACTTTCCACGCCGCCCAGGCTTTCCGCAAGGGTGAACAACTTCAGGTTGCGAATCACCTCGGTGGCGCGTTGCGCATCGCCTTTTACCACGACGGAAATCATGCCACCGGGCAGCGCCATCTGCGTGCGGGCAAGCTGGTACTGCGGATGCGATTCCAGTCCTGGATAGTACACGTTTTCGACCAGCGGATGCTGCTCCAGCCATTGCGCAATCGCCAGCGCGTTGGTGCTGTGCTTTTCGACCCTCAGCGCGAGCGTGCGAATACCGCGCAGCGTCAGGAAGCTGCTGAACGGATCCAGAACGCCGCCCACCGCGTTCTGCAGATAGCCGAGCTTGTCCGCCAGCGCCTTGTTATCGCCCACCACCGCCAGCCCGGCGACGACGTCAGAGTGGCCGTTAAGGTATTTAGTGGCCGAGTGCACCACGATATCGAACCCGGACTCCAGCGGACGGTGGATCACCGGCGACGCGAAGGTGTTATCCGCCACGCTGATGACGTTATGGCGACGAGCGATCGCCGCAATCGCCGCCAGATCCGCCAGCTTCAGCAGCGGGTTGGTTGGCGTTTCGACCCAGACCATACGCGTTTCCGGGCGAATGGCGGCCGCGAGCCCGGCCAGGTCGTCCGGTTTGACCCAGCTGACCTGCAGCCCGGTGCTGCGCTTGCGCACGTTTTCAATCAGGCGGTACGTCCCGCCGTAAACGTCATCAATGGCGACAATATGGCTGTCTTTATCCAGCAGTTCGAGCACCGTGGAGATGGCCGCCAGACCGGAGGCAAAAGCGTAGCCCCGCGTGCCGCCTTCCAGTTCGGCAATCGCCGTTTCCAGCGCATGGCGGGTAGGGTTGCCGCTGCGGGAGTACTCATAGCCGGTATGCTCCCCGGGCGCGGGTTGCGCAAACGTCGAGGTGGCATAAATTGGCGGCATAACGGCGCCGTGCTGGTCGTTAAATTCGCCGCTGTGGACGCTGAGGGTGGCCAGATTTTTCATCATTGATTCCTTTATTGCTGTAGACGGTTGCGCCAGGCGGTCAGAACGTCGCTGCGCGTAATCAGACCGAGAAAACGGTCGTTGTCATTAATGACGGCCACCAGGCCGCGGTCGAAGATGGCGTTCAGGGCGCTTTCCGGCGCGTGTTTATCAAGGAATTCGACCTGACGCGTCATGGCTGCCGTCACCGGCAGCGCGAAGCGATCGCCGTCGCCGCCGATATGCCGCAGGAGATCCCACTCGTCGATAATGCCCACCACCTTGCCGTTCTCCAGCACCGGCAGCTGGGAGATGTCATACAGACGCATGCGCGCCAGGACGGTGGAGAGCGTGTCGTCCGGGGCGGCGGTGACGGTCGCACCTTCGTCGTGGCGCAAGGCGATGTAGTCGGAGAGATCGCCGGCCTGAGGACGCGTGATGAGCCCCTGCTGTCGCATCCAGTCGTCGTTGAACATCTTCGAGAGATATTTATTGCCGCTGTCGCAGGCGAAGGTCACCACCCGCTTCGGCGTGGCTTGTGCCTGGCAATACCTCAGCGCGGCCGCCAGCAGCGTACCGCTGGAGGAGCCCGCCAGAATGCCCTCCGTTTTCAGCAGCTCGCGCGCGGTGGTGAACGCTTCGCGGTCGGTGATGCGCCAGGCGCGATTGACGCCTTCAATGTGGGCCAGCGGAGGAATAAAGTCTTCGCCAATTCCCTCAACCAGCCAGGAGCCCGCGTCGTGGTAGCGTCCGGTTTCCACCTGGTCGGCGAGAACGGATCCGGCCGGGTCAGCCAGGACAAATTCCGTGTGCGGAGAGTGCTCGGCGAACCACGCCTGCAGGCCGCCCAGCGTGCCGCCTGAGCCAACGCCCACCACGATGGCGTCGATTTTGCCGTCAAGCTGCTCATACAGTTCCGGCGCCGTGGTGGTGCGGTGCGCCAGCGGGTTGGCTTCGTTGTTGAACTGGTCGATGTAAAACGCGCCCGGCAGTTCGTTAGCCAGACGCTGGGCATAATCCTGGTAATAGGCAGGATGGCCTTTGTTAACGTCGGAGCGGGTCAGCACCACCTGGGCACCCAGCGCGCGCAGGTGGAAAATCTTCTCGCGGCTCATTTTGTCCGGCACTACCAGGATCAGCGAGTAGCCTTTCTGGGCGGCGATCAGGGCCAGGCCGAGACCGGTATTGCCCGCCGTGGCCTCAATTATCGTGCCGCCAGGCTGCAGCTGGCCGGTACGTTCCGCTTCGTTAATCATCGACAGCGCAACGCGATCCTTAATCGACCCGCCCGGATTCTGGTTTTCCAGCTTCAGAAAGAGCGAGCAGGGACCGGTATCAAGCTTATGCAGCTGGATCAGCGGGGTACGACCAATCAGTTCGGTGACGGAGTGATAAATCGTCATGATGTTTTCCTTTCTGGATGTCATGACGGGATGATAGGGCGGTGAAATTTTCTCAAGAAAGAACCATTCACTGCTTTTTAGAACAGAAAGGAATATAAATGATGTTTTTGGATGTCAGGACAGCAAGACGTAAAGTTGTCTGGATGTGAGGATGGCTATATCCGCATAAAATGCTGCAAAAATGAGCGTTTTTGCAGGGTGTCAGCCAGCAGATATGCATCCGGCAGATAATCATTGCTGAAATTGGTCTAAATGCTTCCCACCCGGTAAATCCGCTGTTTATTTCGGAAAGTTATAACACATTCTTTTTTGTTCATTTAAAAGCTGATAACGCCTGTTTACTATCGTTTGGACATCCATACTGCTAAACCGCCGCGGGCGGCACGGATAACGAATAAGAATGATAGTTCTCAGCAATATTTCGAAGGTTTTTGACAACGGAAAGGTGGCGCTCACGGCCGTTGATAATGTCAATTTGACGATAGCACAGGGACAGATATACGGGATCATCGGTTACAGCGGCGCAGGTAAAAGTACGCTTATTCGCCTGCTGAATGGTCTGGAAAAACCGAGCAGCGGCAGCGTAACCATCAACGGGCAGAACATTTCTGCCGCAAAAGGTGAAGCCCTGCGCCAGGCGCGTCTGAAGATCAGCATGGTGTTTCAGCACTTCAACCTGCTGTGGTCGCGCACGGTCAGCGAGAATATTGCGTTCTCGATGCAAATTGCCGGCGTACCGAAAGCCGACATTAAGGCCCGCGTGGCCGAGCTTATTGAACTCGTTGGCCTGAAAGGTCGCGAGCATGCTTATCCGTCACAGCTGAGCGGTGGGCAAAAGCAGCGCGTGGGCATTGCGCGTGCGCTGGCTAATCGCCCGGATGTGCTGCTCTGCGATGAAGCTACCTCCGCGCTTGACCCGCAGACCACCGATCAGATCCTCGATCTGCTGCTGGATATTAACCGTCGTTTCAGGCTGACCATCGTGCTGATCACGCACGAGATGCACGTGGTGCGCAAAATCTGCGACCGCGTGGCGGTGATGGAGAACGGTAAAGTGGTGGAAGAGGGAGACGTGCTGAGCGTCTTTACCCATCCGCAGCAGCCGATTACGCAGCAGTTTGTGCGTCAGGTGAGCCAGTACGCTGAAGAAGAAACCTTCAATCCCGAACTGGCAAACGAACTGGAAGGGACGGTCATCAGGCTGACCTTTACCGGGCACAGCACGCATAAACCGATTGTGGGCGAACTGACGCTGCGCTACGGCCTGCCGTTTAACATTCTGCACGGAAAAATGACCCAAACCGCTCACGGCGTGTTTGGTCAGCTCTGGGTGCACGTCGTGGCATCTGATGAACAACTGAACAATATCCTCGCCGACCTGCAGCACAGCGATATTGAAGGCGAGGTGATTAAACATGGCTGAGAATCTCTTTCCGCATCTCAAGTGGGATCAGCTCTGGGCGGCGACGCTGGAGACGCTGTACATGACTGCGCTGTCCGGCGTAGCGACCTTTGTACTAGGCATCGTGCTGGGTCTGGCGCTGTTTTTAACCGCGCGCGGCGGATTGTTCCACAACCGCACGGTGTATAGCGTCATTTCGATTGTGGTGAACGTGTTCCGCTCGATTCCGTTCATCATTTTGATTGTGCTGCTGATCCCGTTCACCAAGACCGTTGTCGGCACCATTCTTGGCGCCAACGCGGCGCTGCCGGCCCTGATTGTGGGTGCCGCACCGTTCTACGCACGCCTGGTGGAGATCGCCCTGCGTGAAGTGGATAAAGGCGTCATCGAAGCCACACGCTCGATGGGCGCACGACTGAGCACGCTCGTGTTTCGGGTTTTACTGCCGGAATCATCACCCGCACTGGTCTCGGGTATTACGGTGACGCTGATTGCGCTGGTGAGCTACAGCGCCATGGCGGGGGTGATTGGCGCCGGTGGTTTGGGAAATCTGGCTTATCTGGAAGGATTCCAGCGCAACCATGGTGACGTCACGCTGGTGGCAACGGTGACCATTCTGATCATCGTTTTCATTATCCAGTTCTGCGGCGATGTCATTACTTCACTGTTAGATAAACGCTAATACCCGTCATATTTCGAGCCTCAGGCGCGTTGGCTGCATTCGTTCACCCCAGTCACTTACTGTATGTAAGCTCCTGGGGATTCACTCACTTGCCGCCTTCCTGTGACTCGAACTATTTAGGGTAACAACAACACACAGGAACCACATCATGAAAAAGACACTGACACTGATCGCCGCTGCAACCCTGAGCGCCCTGAGCTTCGCCTCCTGGGCCGACACCCTGACCGTGGGCGCGTCCAACACGCCGCATGCGGAAATTCTGGAGCAGGCAAAGCCGATTCTGGCAAAGCAGGGTATCGACCTGGAGATTAAACCGTTCCAGGACTACATTCTGCCGAACACCGCGCTGGCGGGTCATGACATCGACGCGAACTATTTCCAGCACATTCCTTACCTGAACAGCGTGCTAAAAGATCATGCGGGCGATAAGGACTACGATTTTGTCAGTGCGGGCGCGATTCACATTGAGCCAATCGGCATCTACTCCAAAAAATACAAGTCGCTGAAAGACCTGCCGGAAGGTGGCAAGATCATCATGCGTGACGCGGTTTCTGAAGAGGGCCGTATTCTTTCCATCTTCGAGAAAGAGGGCGTGATCAAGCTGAAGCCGGGCATCGATAAAGTCACCGCGCGCATCAGCGACATCGTCGAGAACCCGAAAAAACTGAAGTTTACGCCTAACGTGGAAGCGTCTCTGCTGCCGCAGATGTACAACAATAACGAAGGCGACGCGGTGGTGATTAACGCCAACTACGCGATTGACGCGGGTCTGGATCCGGTTCATGACCCGATTGCGGTAGAGAGCGGTGAAAACAACCCGTACGCTAACATCATTACCGTGCATCGCGGTGACGAGAAGAAGAAAGACATCGTCGCGCTGGTGAACGTGCTGCACTCGAAAGAGATTCAGGACTGGATCCGCACCAAGTACAAAGGCGCGGTCATTCCAGTAAACAACTAATTGACTGATTTTACAGATGAAGCCCGGCGAGTCTCTCGCCGGGCTTCTTTTTTGTATCCGGCAGGAGAATCATTTAAGCTCAACGTTTAACAGGCAATGGAGTGATGACGATGGGTAACGTGACCAAAGATGAAGCGCTGTACCAGGAGATGTGCCGGGTGGTCGGAAAGGTGGTGCTTGAGATGCGTGATTTAGGGCAGGAGCCAAAGCATATTGTCATTGCCGGTGTTCTGCGTACCGCGCTGGCGAACCAGCGCGTGAAACGCAGTGAATTGACAACCGAAGCGATGGAAACGGTGGTTAAAGCGCTGGCCGGGTAAGGCGCCAGCGTTTCGCAATCTGCTCAAGCGAGCAGCAGAGCAGGTAATAGACCACGCCCGTAAAGATAAAAATGGCCGCCGGGTAGATTTGCACCCGGTTGTTGACCTGTCCCGCCACCGTGGTCAGCTCCGGGACGTTCACGATAAACGCCAGCGACGTATCCTTCAGCAGGCTGATAAAAATCCCCACCAGCGACGGCAGAATATTCCCCAGCGCCTGCGGCAGCAGCACGCGCCACAGGGTTTGCTGCGTGCTGAATCCCTGTGACAGCGCGGCTTCGAACTGCCCGGTCGGCAGCGCGCTCAGCCCGGCCAGCACCGAGTGCATCACGGTGGCCGCCGTAAACCAGGCCAGCGCCAGCGTGACGGTCAGCGCTCCCGGCAGATCGCCCCCGGTGATGAGCGGCAGGAGATACCACATCCAGAAAATCACGAAGATTAGCGGGATCCCGCGAATCAGCTCTGCCCATAAAAAGAGGGCTTTGCGCACGAGCCCGGTAAAGCGCCAGGCCAGGCACGCGAGCGCAATCCCCGCGGGCAGGGCGATAACGGCTGCTCCAGTCGCCATCATCAGCGAGAGCAACACGCCCCCCGGTTCACCGGCTGCCGCGCGTCCCCACAGCAGATAATCGAGGTTATCGGTGATGACATTAAGTCCGGCAATCATGTTTTTCACTCCCTGCGGTGACGACGATCGGACGTTTACGTTTCGCCTGCGGCCCAAGGCGAACCAGCACCATTCCCATGACCAGACCGGTCAGGAGATAGAGTGCGGTACCGAGGGTAAATGCCTCCAGCGCGTGCGCGTTATAGCTTTCGATCTGCCTGACCTGGTAGGTGAGTTCGGCGAAGCCAATCCCGCTGGCGAGCGAGGAGAGCTTCATCAGGTTGAGATACTGTCCCACAACGGGCTGCCAGGCGTTAGCCAGCCCCTGCGGCAGCAGGATGTAGCGAAACACGCGCCACGTAGAGAAACCCTGGGCGAGCGCCGCCTCCCGTTGCCCGGCTGGCACAGACCGCAAGCCTGATTCCACTTCTTCGATTAAAAACGCCGAGGTAAATACGCCCAGCCCCCAGGCAGAGCATAAAAATTCGGGCGTAAACCACCAGACGTCGCCGGGCAGAATGGACCAGCTGTGATCGGCGTTGACCGCGTCGCGAAACGCCTGCGGCAGGCCGTTCCAGGCGGCAAAATACCAGAACAGCAGCTGCACCAGCAGCGGGGTATTGCGAAACAGCGATACCCAGCCGCTGACGATCGCTTTCCCGACGCGTCCACCGGACAGGCGCAGGAGCATAAAGAGCAGTGCGAGCAGGCTGGCCAGCGCGATCCCCGCCAGCGTTACCCACAAGGTGGTGAGAAATCCGGAAAGTATCCACTGCAGAGGCTGTCCGGTCAGTACCCCCTGCCAGTCGAGCGCGGGCATTACAGATGCTCCTGATGCAGCGGGTCCAGCACCTTTTGCAGGAACCGCTGCGCGCGCGGATGCGCTGGCTGGCTGAAAAACTGCACCGGCGGCGCGGTTTCCAGAATTTGCCCGCCGTCGATAAAGACAATCCGGTCGGCGATTTCCCGGGCAAACTGCATCTCATGGGTCACCACGATCATCGTGATCCCGCTGTGGGCGAGGGCTTTCATCACAAACAGCACTTCACCAATCATCTCGGGATCGAGTGCCGACGTCGGCTCGTCAAAGAGAATGATTTGCGGTGACGAGGCCAGGGCGCGGGCAATCGCCACCCGCTGCTGCTGTCCACCGGAAAGCTCAGCCGGGTAATGGTGGGCTTTTTCCAGCATCCCGACTTTCTCCAGCAGGGCCAGCGCGCGCTCCTGAGCGGGCAGCGGCTTCCAGCCGTGGACGTGCTCAAGCGCCAGGGTGATGTTCTGGCTGGCGGTAAGGTGGGCATAAAGATTGAACTGCTGAAACACAAACCCCACGCGGCTTCGCAGCTGGCGCAGCCCGCTACCGGATAGCTTTCCGGTAGGCTTGTTGTCGACCAGGATCTCCCCGCCGCTCAGGGGTTCAAGCTGGTTGATAAGACGAATCAGGGTGGATTTACCGGAACCCGACGGGCCGAGGATGGCCACCACTTCACCGGGCGTAATAGTGAGGTTAATGTCGTTCAAAACCTGATGGTCACCGTAGCGTTTGTCCACATGACGAAACTCGACGCTGGCCTGTTCCAGATGTGAAAAATCCGCGGCACCGGCCGCGGAGTGGGAAAATAAACCTGAGAGCATCATTATCTGGCTTCTATTTTAAAGGCGCGGGGCTGTGGGGCTGGGGTGCCTGGACCAAACCAGACGTCGTAGATTTTTGCCGCCTGACCGTTCTTCTCGAGATTGACCAGCTCATCGTTGACGGCTTTCAGCAGCGCCGTTTCACCTTTTTTCACCCCGACGCCAATCTCTTCTTTGCTCAGCAGGTCGGGCAGGATTTTGAAGTTGGCTTTGTCCGGCGCCTGCGCCAGCAGACCGGCCAGAATGGTGCTGTCCTGGGTAATGGCCTGCACGTTGCCGTTGCGCAGTGCGGTCAGCGCCAGGGGAATGTCGTCATAAGAGAGGACGCGGGACTGCGGAAAGCGCTGGTGCAGCGCCTGCTCGCCCGTCGTGCCTTTGACCGCGCCAATGCGCGCCCGGCTGTAGTCATCGAGCTTGTCCGGAGATTTCGCCGGAACCAGGAACTGCTGGCCGGTGACAAAGTAAGGCGTCGAGAAGTCAATCACCTGCGCGCGTTCCGGCGTGATGGTGATATCCGCCACAATCAGGTCCGCTTTGCCGGACTGCAGCAGCGGAATGCGGTTGGCCGGATTGGTGGCAACCAGTTCAAGCTTCACGCCGAGCGATTTTGCCAGAGCTTTGGCGAAGTCTACGTCGTAACCCACGATCTCATGCGTTTTGGCATCAATCGAGCCAAACGGCGGGTTGGCATCAAACGTGGCGACTTTCACCACCCCTGCTGCCTTGATATCCGCCAGCTGATCGGCCTGCGCCTGCGCTGAAAACAGGCCCCAGGCTGCCACTACGCCCAGAACCAGCGTCCGTTTTTTAAACCCTTTCATTTTTGCTGCCATAGTCATTCGCCATCCCGTTGTTTTTGTTTTACCCCGTTACGCTCCCATAAGGGAAAGCTATCGCCAAATAAGAAATCGTTCTTTGCTATGAGCAAAAAAGCATTAGTGAACAAGGTGTTAATGAAGCGTGAAAAGGACGGGGCGCTATTTGCAGATCCTGCACATCGACAGTGGATTTTGGTATTTCCCCTGCACGGGAGTGGGGTGCTTAACTGAAGGCAGATACGGCGAGAGAGGGTAAGACGATGAAAAAATGGATCAGCACGTTACGGCGGTTTTTTGCGACCCGACCAGCGAATGCGGAGAACAGCGCGCAACGTGTTCTTGAGTCGATACTGCCTGTCGCCAGCCTGTATGGCGTAGACGTTGCCAACATTGACCCGGAGTGGTTCCATGACAAAACGCCACGCTGAACTGCGCCGCACGCGCGAAACGTACTGGAATGAGGTGTGCGTGACGTCTGTAAAGCCTCAAAAGACGGAAAAGTACGCTCTGAATCATTCGGTTAATTAGCCCGCTTTTGTTACCAATGTGTCCTTTCAGTCATGGAGAAAATGATGAAACGGACCACGTTAACACGCGCGCTTTCTGTCCCTGCGCTACTTTTCACAATTCATGCGGCACACGCCGCACCGCAGGCGCATGTTGTTTGCGGCTATTCCCATACCCTTGGCGATGACGCCATTATGATGTACGGCATGCCCAACGAGGCCATGCTGCACGACTTCTTCGGCAACGTGCAAACGGATGCTGACTCCAGCCGTGAATCCCTGCGCCGGGATGAAAAGACCACCTGCGATAACAAAGCCGACAGCTCTGCCTACTGGGCACCTTCGCTTCGCCTGCCTGACGGCACGGTCGTCAAACCGGCGTATCAAAAAACCTATTATCAGGCATCGAACGTGGACGCCTGGCCGCTACACCCTTTCCCGGCGGGGCTGTCTCTGCTGGCGGGCGACCATCACGGTAGTGCGCCGAATTCACATATCACCTTTTTATGTGCCAACGGCAAGGGTTACACCACCAAAACCGGTGAGGTCTGCGGCTTGCGCAAGGCGAACGATGCCGTGCAGTTTAATATCGGCATTCAGTTTCCTAACTGCTGGGATGGAGTGAACCTGAAGCCTGCCCATGGTCTGATTAACGCCACCTATGACGTCAAGGGGCAGTGCCCGTCCACCTTCCCGGTGAAAATTCCCACCGTGAACATGAACATTGCTTACGTACTCCCGACGATTAGCTCGCTTGATACCAGCAAAGTGCAGCTCTCCATGGACCCCATCATGCACGGCGATGAGCGAGAAGAGCGGTGGGGTAGCCTGTATACGGCGCATGCAGATTTCATGAACGGCTGGACGGAAGACGCCGCGCGCTTTATGACTGACCTGTGCATGAACCGCGGGTTAGATTGTGGCACCACCGTCCCGTATGGTTATTCCAGAGCGAAGGCCAACGTCTGGCTCAGCAGCCTGGAGCCAGACCTCTCCCAGCCCGAACCGCAGGTTTTACTGGTGCAGGATAACTGGCAGAACGGGGGGCGCACGAAAAACAGCGAAACGCTGTCGCTGGTGAAGTTCCACATTCCTCCTCTGCCTGCCGGGCAGGATCCTTCGCAGTTTACGTACCGCGTGCGGATTTATGGCGGCAAAGTGGAAACTAACGGTGCCGATCAGATCTTCTTCTATCCGGCCAGCAATGACTGGGATCCTGCTACCGTAAGATGGGCCTCGCGTCCGGCCTGTAACTATCGCTCCGACGCAGTGCTCTATCTGAACCATTCTCGTGAATACCGGATGGTGAACGTGGACAAAGCCGTGCGCAAGGCGCTGGCGGAAGGAAAAACCGAAATCTCGTGGTATATCGGCGGTGACCGCCAGGGGAATCATTACCAGTTCGAACCGGCGTCTTCATCAGAAAGCCTGGTTCTGATGCTAACGGGGTTTAAAAAGACGCCTGAGCTGTGATCTTCCCCGCAATGAAAAAAGCACCGGTTTTCCGGTGCTTTTTTATCAGATCTTGCAGGCGTCGCCGCAGTCGTCGTCGGCAATAATCGCCTGCGCTTTTTTATCCGCATCATCCAGACGTTCTGCGTTACGCTCTTCCGCTTCATCCAGACCGTTAAAAACTAAGTTATCGAGATCAATTTCCATCTTGCACCTGCTCTGTTCGGTTTTTGATACTGGCACAGTATAGGGTAAAAAACGCCAGCAATGTACCTCGCAGCACATAAGGATAATCCCTGCCATACTCAGTGCTTTATCACTGAGGAGCGCTCATGATTACACTCTGTAGAACCTGCGGTACTTCTTATGAGGGAACGCCGGAGAGATGTGCCATTTGCGAGGATGAACGTCAGTATGTCCCGGCCAGCGGCCAGGCGTGGATCGATTACGCGACGGTAACGGCGACACACGCCAACAAATGGCAGCAGCTGGAGCCGCAGTTATTCAGTATCAAGACGGTACCCGCTTTTGCCATTAACCAGCGGGCACTCCTCCTGCGTACCCCCCACGGTAACATTCTCTGGGACTGCATCGCCAACCTTGATCCTGCAACCCAAACGCTCATCGCCGCACTCGGCGGCCTTCGCGCGATTGCGATTTCTCATCCGCACTATTACACCACGATGCAGGAGTGGGCCGCGGCTTTCGACGCGCCGGTCTATCTGCACGTGAGCGATAGCGAATGGGTGATGCGCGACAGCCCGGCGATTCATTTCTGGGATGGCGATGCGCTGGAGATAGTCCCATCGGTTACGCTGCTGCGTCTCGGCGGGCATTTTGCGGGCGGAACGGTACTGCACTGGCAGGAGGGCGAGGGCGTTTTACTGGCGGGAGATATTTTGCAGGTGACCCCAGGGAAAGAGGCCGTGTCGTTCATGTGGAGCTACCCGAATATGCTTCCGCTGCCTGCCCGTACGGTTGAGGACGTGACCCGGCGCCTGGCGGGAAAATCGTTCGCCCGTCTTTACGGCGCGTTCGAAGGGCAGAACATTCCGGCAAACGCCGATGACATCGTGCAGCGGTCGGGCCAGAAATATATTGCTTGTCTCAAGTGAAGCACGGTGGGTAAACTTTGCGAGTGTGATCTCGATCATGCCTAAACGAAAACAGATAAAAGAGAAATTGCTATGCAACATATCATTGAAGGTTTTCTCAGCTTTCAAAAAGAGATTTTCCCGCAACGTAAAGAGCTCTTTCGCAGTTTAGCGTCCAGCCAGAATCCCAAAGCGCTGTTTATCTCCTGCTCCGACAGCCGTCTGGTCCCTGAACTGGTCACCCAGCAAGAGCCGGGACAACTCTTTGTTATTCGTAATGCTGGCAACATTGTTCCACCGTTCGGGCCGGAGCCAGGCGGAGTCTCTGCAACTATCGAGTACGCGGTAGTGGCGCTGGGCGTGACCGACATCGTGATCTGCGGCCACTCCAACTGCGGCGCGATGAAGGCGATTGCCGATAACGCGAACCTGGAGCCGATGCCTGCTGTATCGCACTGGCTGCGCTATTCCGACGCGGCAAAAGCCGTGGTAGAGAAGAAAAGCTGGGATAAGCCGATCGATAAAGTGAATGCGATGGTGCAGGAAAACGTCTTTGCGCAGCTCAGCAACATCAAGACCCACCCGTCCGTCGCGGTGGGCCTGCGTAATAACTCGCTTCGCCTGCACGGCTGGGTATACGACATTGAAAGCGGCAAAATTCTCGCCCTGGATAAAGCGACGAAAACCTTCGTCTCGCTGTCGGAAAACCCGGAAGTGTTCTTCGAATAATCTCGCGTTGCAGGGCATGGAAGCCCTGTCAGTTCTCTACGTACGGCAACCGACGCCGTATACCTGAGGCCGGTTTTTCAGCCGCCTTCGCCATTGCTTCTGCAATCTCCGCACACTCTGCCAGCCCCTGAACGAAGGGACGATCGTGCATCAGCCACGGTATAGCGCCGAAGGCGATGCGCCCACGAACCGTTTCTGGCGCTTTTAACGTGTAATCCTCGCCGATGTCGGGGATCTCATCGCCCGTCTCCTCAAGCTGTCTGCGCAGCGATGGGAAAGGCAGATCGTTTGTTTTAAGCGGTTTTTGCCCGCGCGCATCAATAAACACGTCGAAACGATAAACGGTCTCTTGTGTGGTGATGACTGTCCGATCGCTGCCGGCATCAAGCGTGTAATCATCGCCGAGCGCCGCCACGCTAATGATGCCAGCCTCGCGAAGCGCGAGAAGCCTGCGAATAGACTGCGGCGGGATGGCAGCATAATTGTCGATAAACACGCGAGCCAGGCCCTGCTTAAAGCGTTTTCTGTCCTGCTCGCTAAGATGGGGTACGATCTCCTGAACGACCTCATGCAGCCGAAGCACGGTGTAGCGCCACGCCACGGTACGGCGCTCGCGTTTATTGCGTTCAACCTCGTTGAGATTCTCTTCCGCCCAGGTAAAGGGCACGTGGCGCTTACGATCCTCAAACCAGGCCTCACGAATGGTGTCCGCATTCAGCGTATGCAGAGACATTTTCTCGCACCACGCCGGGTCGGCGAGTTCAAGCTCTTTCACCATCAGGGCAAAGACTCGGTCAAGCAGGCCATCCGGTCCTTTGGCTATCTCGCTTTCCACTACGAATTCGGTCAATACCGACAGCGGTTCATAAGGGATGGGGCAGTAAAAATCGGCTTCCGGCAGAATGCCCGTCCGGGACATCAGCGTAATGTTTAACCCTTCGCTGCCGCTGTCGAGGATGAATTTACCGTCACGAAACTCGCCGTGCTGCATCACCACCGCCATAGCCGCGTCCAGGCCACTCAATGAGGTGCCCATAATGCCCACGCGGCAAGGGGGAATGCGGGCGTCCATCAGGCCGGACCACGGGCTTGGGAAGAACGTGCGCGTGGCTTCATCCTCCTCTGGCCAGACGTGGCCGGTGGCAATAACCGCCAGGTCGAATTGATCCGGTAAGGTACGGTCGTTGACCGAAATCGTCACGCCGGTTGTCGAAGGGATGATGTCGGTGACCTTCGCGGATTCATGGACCTCAACCTGGAACCCCAGCTTTTTCGCCTCTTTTACGATTGAACGAAAGCTGTCGCGAAAATACTCTCCCAACAGGATCCTGGGCAGGAACTGCCGATCGTGCAGGCTCGCTTTATCAACTTTAAAGTGCGCCAGATGGTCGTCGCTTTGCTCCTTAAGCCAGTCGAGGTAGGTCATAAAAATGGGCGGGATTTCAATGCTCGCAATGTTCGCCAGCATCAGCCGGGAATTATCGTCATCGTTATAGGGCATGCCCACGCCAGCTTCATCGGCCTGTTCAAAGACGGAAACGGAGAGTGGGGTATTGTTATTAAGCAGATGATAAAAGGTGTAAATTCCCGTGGGGCCGGAGCCGATAATCGCGATCTTCTTCATCAACACGCTTCCTGTGTTTTTTTCCATAGGAAAAGCGTAGCAGGAGAATAATGATGAAAATAAGGGATTAAGAAAATTCAGGGTAACTGAGGAGAATTTGCACCATTTCAGGACTGAAATGGTGCGTCCGAGTGGACTCGAACCACCGACCCCCACCATGTCAAGGTGGTGCTCTAACCAACTGAGCTACGGACGCAGAATGGTGCGTTCAATTGGACTCGAACCAACGACCCCCACCATGTCAAGGTGGTGCTCTAACCAACTGAGCTATGAACGCAACGTGTTGTCGGTGACAACGGGGACGAATATTAGCGGCACAGCACCGAGGTGGCAAGAGGGAAAATGCAATTTTCTCTCTGATTTCACGCGATTGCTGTATTACCGCGCAAAGTGAAGAGAAAGTAGCCGCCGGGCGGCGGCTACTGCGTATTTAACGTGCAGCGCGTTGCAAAATGAGCGTTGATGGCTGGCGCTGCAGGAAGCGCATGCGCAACATCATCATAATTGCCGCCGACGTCAGGCCGATGATAAAGCCCATCCAGAACCCCGCCGGTCCCATGCGGTCAACCACCAGGTCGGTCAGGGCCAGAATATACCCACACGGAAGACCCAGCACCCAGTAGGCGATGAAGGTGATAAAGAAAATGGAACGCGTGTCTTTATAGCCGCGCAGCACCCCGCTGCCAATCACCTGGATGGAGTCCGAAATCTGGTAAATCGCGGCCAGCAGCATCAGGTGCGAGGCCAGCGCGACGACTTCCGGATTGTCGTTGTAGAGCAAGGCAATCTGCTCGCGCAGCGCCACGGTAAAAAGCGCCGTGCAAATGGCCATGCAGACGCCGACGCCCAGTCCGGTGCGCGCGGCGGTTTGCGCATCGAGCGTCGAGCCTTGCCCCAGGCGGAAGCCCACGCGAATCGTCACTGCTGCGGCCAGCGACATCGGCAGGACAAACATCAGGGAGCTGAAGTTGAGCGCAATCTGGTGCCCGGCGACGTTCACAATGCCCAGCGGGGAGACCAGCAGGGCGACCACGGCAAACAGGGTCACCTCAAAGAACAGCGCAAGGGCAATCGGCAACCCTAACTGCACCAGGCGCGTCATGATGTTCCAGTCCGGCGTGCTGAATCTGTTCTCGTTACGAATATCGCGCATGGAGCGGGCGCGCTTCACGAAGGTAAGCATTGAGAAGAACATGACCCAGTAAACGGCGGCCGTCGCCACGCCGCAGCCGACACCGCCCAGCTCCGGCATCCCGAAATGACCGTAAATAAAAACATAGTTAACGGGAATGTTGACCAGCAACCCGATAAAGCCCATCACCATGCCGGGCTTGGTTTTCGCCAGACCTTCACACTGGTTACGCGCCACCTGGAAGAAGAGATATCCAGGCGCCCCCCAGAGCAGGGCGCGCAGATAGCCCACGGCTTTGTCCGCCAGGGCCGGGTCAATGTTATGCATAGCGCGAATGATATGGCCCGCGTTCCAGAGCACGACCATGATCAGCACAGAGACAAACCCGGCCAGCCAGAAACCCTGGCGGACCTGATGGGCAATGCGCTCGCGGCGCCCCGAGCCATTGAGCTGAGCGATAACAGGCGTGAGCGCGAGCAGCAGACCGTGGCCGAACAGGATGGCCGGAAGCCAGATTGACGTGCCGATAGCCACGGCCGCCATGTCGGTGGCGCTGTAGCCACCTGCCATTACCGTATCCACAAATCCCATTGCGGTCTGGGCCACCTGCGCGACGATCACGGGTATAGCCAGTGCCAATAACTGGCGCGCTTCATTCATGTACTTCTGCACGTGAACACCTTTATTTTGTAGTTATATGAGAGACTAAAAAAGCCGCCGAAACGGGCAGCAAGAAGAAAATGCAGGGGGGTGCCAGCTATTGTAGCGGGCTTTAGCTATTTATCTAGTGAAAAAATCGCCAGAAAATGCGCTCCGCTGGCAACCTGTTTTTCCAACTGTTATTGTGGAGGGATTAAACGGTGTCATCACCGTTCGGAAAAAACAGGAGTTGTAAGCATGTTTACTGGTATTGTGCAGGGCACTGCCAAAGTGGTGTCCATTGATGAAAAACCTAATTTCCGTACTCATGTTGTTGAGCTGCCGGAATATATGCTTGAGGGCATCGAAACCGGTGCCTCGATTGCCCATAACGGCTGCTGCCTGACCGTGACCGAAATTAACGGCAACCAGATTAGCTTTGATTTAATGAAAGAGACGCTGCGGATCACTAACCTGGGCGAGCTGGTGGTAGGCGATACCGTCAACGTTGAGCGCGCGGCGAAGTTCAGCGATGAGATTGGCGGCCATTTGATGTCCGGGCACATCATGACCACTGCCGAAGTGGCGAAAATCGTGACCTCGGAAAATAACCGTCAAATCTGGTTTAAAATGCAGGACCCGTCATTAATGAAATACATCCTCTATAAAGGATTTATTGGCATTGACGGGATTAGCCTGACGGTGGGAGAAGTGACGCCAACGCGTTTTTGCGTGCATTTAATTCCTGAAACGCTGCAGCGCACCACGCTGGGCGCGAAAAAATTGGGGCATCGCGTGAATATCGAAATCGATCCGCAAACCCAGGCCGTGGTTGATACGGTGGAGCGCGTGCTGGCAGCAAAAGAAGCCGCAATAATAAAGACCGCAGAAGAAGAATAAAAAATAACCCCGGCTATCCGGGGTTATTTTTTTAGCGTGCGACACGCAGTCCGTGTTCAATCCCCCGGCTGAATACCACCTGCCAGAGCTGAATATCCCGTGCGCGAAACGCCCCCGCGCAGGCATTCAGATAATAGCTAAACATCCGTTTAAATCGTTCTGAATAGTTGTCCGCAATCTCGGGCCAGGCTTTCTGGAAACGTTCATGCCATGCCATTAAGGTGGTGTCGTAGTCTGCGCCAAAGTTATGCCAGTCTTCCATTACGAAATGGGATTCACTGGCGTTGGCAATCTGGCGAACGGACGGTAAACAGCCATTCGGAAAGATATATTTATTGATCCACGGGTCAACGTTGTTGTCGGTCCGCTTAGAGCCGATGGTGTGCAGCAGGAAGAGGCCGTCCGGTTTCAAATTACGATCCACCACCTCAAAGTAGGTGTCGTAGTTTTTTGGCCCCACGTGCTCGAACATGCCGACGGAAACGATCCGGTCGAACTGCTCGTTCAGGTCACGGTAGTCCTGCAGCCGGATATCCACGTCAAGACCCTGACAGCGCTCCCGCGCCATTTTTTGCTGTTCCGCTGAGATCGTGACGCCGACCACGCTGACGCCGTAGTGCTTCGCCATAAAATACGCCAGCCCGCCCCAGCCGCAGCCGATATCCAGCACGCGCATGCCGGGCTGTAGCTGCAGCTTCTCGCTGATCAGGCGCAGCTTGGCCTGCTGTGCTTCCTCAAGCGTCGACGCGTCTTTCCAGTAGGCGCAGGAATATTGCATGAAAGGGTCCAGCATGCGGCTGAACAGGTCGTTGCCGAGATCGTAATGTTCTTTGCCGACGATCCATGCGCGTTTTTTACTTTGCAAGTTAAACAGTCGGGCAGAGGCGACACGCAGGGTGTCTTTCAGATTGCGGGGGAGTTGATTTTCCAGACCGGCGCGCAACACGCTGGCAAAAAAGATATCCAGACGTTCGCACTCCCACCAGCCGTCCATATAACTTTCTCCCAGGCCTAACGATCCTTCCCGCAACACGCGTTTAAAAAAGTCGGGATGTTTTACCTGGGGATCGGATGGCGAAGATCCGTTGATAGTGATGCCTGCTCGACCTAACAGTTCACTGACGATCCGGGACCAGTTGTCGTCCGGAACGCTGACTTCTTCTATACACGATGAACTCATAGCTTCTCCATCACCCTGATGTGATCAGAACCTTCAAACAGCGTAGACGCTTTTTTTGGTTTGTGAGAAATCTCACGGTAAATACCGCGAGGCTAGTATCCGACGTAGAACAGAGGAAGGGAGATAACCCTTGCCGAAATGCCTTCCATGGTAAAACGGGAGCACTCCGGCTCCCGTTAACACTTAATATTTATCGTATTTAATCGAACCAAATTTAGTATAGGCCTCAAAATTTGGTGATTCAATAGAAAATTGTTAGCAACCTAATCACTGAAATGTAACATGATTTCTGGCGCAATCAGGCATGCGAAGTTTCCACCTGCGCGCCGTTATCCTGCTCGCGCTGCGCGGACGCCTGCATGCGGTAACCCAATACCGCCAGCGCTACGGTGAACAGCATCACGCTGGTGGTGGTCAACAGCGGCGTGGCAATCAGCGCGGAGACCACCAGACTTGCGAGGAAGCACAGACCCAGCTGCAGGGTATTTTGCAGCGCGGCGGCGCGGCCTGTCGCCTGCGGGAACGGACGTAACGCTTGTGCCACCACGATCGGGTAAATCGCCCCGTTCGCCACGGCCATCACGCAGAAGGGGATCAAAATTTCAGCCAGACCCGCGCCCGGAATAAACCCGACGGCCCAGGTGCCGATGACGCTCAGGGCATACAGCACCAGCAGCCATGGCAGCATCTGCTGACCTTCCCATTTTTGCAGCGCCGCGCGGCAGCCGTACCCGCCCACCAGGAACGCGATGGTCTGCGGAACATAGCTCAGACCGATGGCCGCCGGGCTGTAGCCCATATCGTGCAGAATAAACGGCGAGCCGGTGAGCCACGCGAAGAAGCTGGCCGAACAGGCGGCATAAATCAGGACATTCCCTCGATACGCTTTGGCGCTCAGCAGGGAGGTGAAGGTAATCGGCGTCGCGTCGGCATGCGCCTCTTTTTTATGCGCGGGCTTAAGGGCAAACGCCGGCAGCATCAGCACCAGCGTGATGGCAAACAGCGTGGCAAAAATGGCCTGCCAGTCAAAGTGCGCGAGGATCCAGCTGCCCAGCAGCGGAGCCAGGGCAGGGGAGAGGCCCACCAGCGGCATAATGGTGGCGAAAATACGGTTTGTGCGGTTAGCCGGGTAGTAGTCGGTCACCAGCGCCTGCCAGGTCACCGCCGCAGCACAGACGCCCACGGCCTGAACGAAGCGCAGTACCAGCAGCCAGGTAGCATCGCGCACCCACAGCATCCCCAGGCAGCCCACGGCAAAAATGGCCAGACCCAGCAGCAGTACCGGTTTACGACCGAAGCGATCCGAGAGGGGGCCCCAGAGCAGTTGGGCGAAAGCAAAACCGGCAAGGAACAGGCTCAGGCTGGCGCTGATGGCCGCGGCAGGGGTTTGCAGGTCTTCCTGCATCGCGGCAAACGCGGGCAGGTACATGTCGGTGGCCAAAAAGCCCAGCACGCTTAAGCCGCCGAGCCAGACTAAAAATCCTTTCCTGGGTTGCATTCTTTTATTCTCCTGAGGAGGCAGGTGTACGTTGGCGCAGAGTGTAGGGAGTGCAAAGCGGCTTGTGAAACGCTAATATTTGGCGGGTGCATTCAAATTTTTTGCAGGCAGAAAATGTGGTCAGATTATTCTCTTGAAGTGGTCGATGCTGTTGCGCGTAACGGCAGCTTTAGCGGTGCAGCGCAGGAGTTGCACCGCGTCCCTTCGGCCATCAGCTACACGGTGCGTCAACTGGAGGAGTGGCTGGCGGTTCCGCTGTTTGAACGGCGGCATCGCGACGTGGAATTAACGCCCGCCGGAGCATGGTTTTTGAAAGAAGGGCGTTCTGTTATCAAAAAAATGCAGATCACCCGCGAACAGTGTCAGCAGATCGCCAACGGCTGGCGGGGGCATCTCGCCATCGCGGTAGATAACATCGTGAAGCCGGAACGCACCCGACAAATGATCGTGGATTTCTATCGTCATTTCTCTGACGTCGAGCTACGGGTCTCGCAGGAGGTGTTCAACGGCGTCTGGGATGCGCTGGCGGACGGCAGGGCGGAGATGGCGATTGGCGCGACGCAGGCGATCCCGGTCGGGGGACGTTACGCCTTTCGCGACATGGGGATGCTGAGCTGGAAATGCGTGGTGGCCAGCGATCATCCTCTGGCGGCGATGGAAGGTCCGCTGAGCGACGATACGCTGCGCAACTGGCCGTCGCTGGTGCTGGAGGATACGTCCCGTTCATTGCCCAAGCGTATCACCTGGCTTCTGGATAACCAGCGGCGGGTGGTGGCCCCTGACTGGGAATCATCGGCGACGTGCCTCAGCGCCGGGCTGTGCGTCGCGATGGTGCCCGCTCATTTTGCGCGTCCACGCATCGATACCGGAGAATGGGTTGAACTGACGCTGGAGAATCCGTTCCCGGACGCAGCCTGCTGCCTGACCTGGCAACAAAATGATGTCTCGCCCGCCATGGCCTGGCTGCTGGATTATCTGGGAGACAGCGAAACCCTAAACCGGGAATGGTTACGGGAGCCAGCGTAGCTGGCCCCGTCAAGGGATTAACGACGGTAGTCGCGGAACGGACCGTCCGCAACGGAACGGCGTTCAATCAGGCGCGGGTGAACTTCAATGGACTGCGACTCTTCGCGCTTGTTGACGATCCTGTCCAACAGCATATTGAAGGCCGTTTCGCCCAGCGAATCTTTTGGCTGGTGAATGGTTGTCAGCGCCGGGGTGAAGAAGCGCGCGTTGCGCACGTTGTCATACCCGATCACGGAAATATCCTGCGGTACGCGCAGACCCAGCTCATCGGCGGCGCAGAGTGCGCCCATGGCCATGATGTCACCGCCGCAGAAAACGGCGGTCGGGCGGTGCTGCTGGGAAACGATCTGCTGCATCGCGCGGTAGCCTGATTCCGGCTCAAAGTCGCCCTGCACGATCCAGTTTTCCGGCACGGTGATGAGCGCTTCTTCCATCGCTTTCATAAAACCGGCCAGACGGCCCGCGCCGGTGTTACGCTCCAGCGGACCGGGGATCACGCCAATCTCGCGGTGACCGCGTTCGATCAGGTAACGACCCGCCATGTAACCGCCTTCGAAGGCGTTGTCGATGACGGAGTCGGTGAAGTCCGCGCGCGCTTCACCCCAGTCCATGACCACCATGGGGATATGGCGATACTCTTCCAGCATCGACAGCACGGATTCCGGGTACTCGGAACACATGACCAGCAGGCCATCGACGCGCTTTTGCGCCATCATCGACAGGTAGGCGCGCTGTTTTTCTATGCTGTTCCACGCGTTGCCCAGAATCAGGGTATAGCCTTTCTGGAAGCAGTTCTTCTCTACCGCTTCTATGATCTCGGCAAAATAGGCCGCTTCACTGCTGGTCGCCAGCAATCCAATGGATTTGGTGTGATTAACCTTGAGGCTGCGCGCAACCGCACTTGGCGAATAGTGCAGCTCTTTGATTGCTGCCCAGACGGCGTTGCGCGTCTCTTCCGCCACAAAGCGGGTTTTGTTAATTACATGTGATACGGTTGTAGTGGAAACGTTTGCGCGTTTTGCTACGTCTTTAATTGTTGCCATTAAATGTCACTCCAGACCATATCCTAAACTCCTGAAAAACTTGAAGGTAAACGTTTGCCTTCTCTCACCCTTATCACGCAATCTTGAATTGCGGCACGCCGGGAAAACGACACGGGACGTCAGGAGGGGGTCAATGGCCGGTACGCTAATAAATTTAGCGTGGAATTTTGTCCTATCTTGATGAAAAGGGGAAGAGGTAAAGTGTTTATCAGCCTAAATCCAGGAAGATTTTTGACGTAAATTATGCAAAAATGAGCAGGCTCACTTTTCGTGGGGGGATTAAAAGGAGAAAAATTGATGAGTTCCGATCTGAAGTTTTCGCTGTTCACCACCGTGGTTGTGCTGGCTCTGATTGTCGCGGCGGGTCTGACGGCCGCGCTGCACTGATTTACGCGGAGGGAGAGCCTTCTCCCTCCCGCTCCCCCCGATTGTTACTCCTAAGGCAAAAATCTTTTGCCATTTTGTTAACTTCTCATTTTTTGTGATTGATGTCATGCTTTCCGCTTCTTTGTTCTGTGTCACCACATGACACGGCATCCGGAGTTGACGCATGAAAATCAATTTTCCCCTGCTGGCCCTGGCGATTGGCGCTTTTGGGATTGGCACCACTGAATTTTCCCCGATGGGGTTACTGCCCGTTATCGCCCGCGGCGTGGACGTCTCGATCCCTGTGGCCGGCATGTTAATCAGCGCCTACGCCATTGGCGTGATGGTGGGGGCGCCGCTGATGACGCTTCTTCTTTCACACCGCGCGCGCCGCAATGCGCTGATTTTCCTGATGGCGATTTTCACCCTCGGCAACGTGCTTTCGGCCATTTCGCCGGATTACACCACGTTGATGCTGTCGCGTATTCTGACCAGCCTTAACCACGGCGCGTTCTTTGGGCTGGGGTCGGTTGTGGCGGCAAGCGTGGTGCCGAAACACAAGCAGGCCAGCGCCGTAGCCACCATGTTTATGGGCCTGACCATCGCTAACATCGGCGGCGTTCCTGCGGCAACCTGGCTGGGCGAGGTCATTGGCTGGCGAATGTCCTTCCTGGCGACGGCCGGACTGGGCGTGGTCGCGATGGTGGCCTTGTTCTTCTCCCTGCCAAAGGGCAGCGCCGGAGAACGTCCGGAAGTGCGTAAGGAGCTGGCAGTGCTGATGCGCCCGCAGGTGCTCTCCGCGCTGCTGACCACCGTGCTGGGGGCAGGGGCGATGTTTACCCTCTACACCTATATTTCACCGGTGTTGCACGATATCACCCACGCAACGCCTCTCTTTGTGACCGCGATGCTGGTGCTGATTGGCGTGGGCTTCTCGATTGGCAACTATCTCGGCGGGAAATTTGCCGACCGTTCCGTGAGCGGAACGCTGAAGGGCTTCTTAACCCTGCTGATTGTTATCATGATCGCCATTCCGTGGCTGGCGCGTAACGAGTTTGGTGCCGCGATCGCAATGGTTGTCTGGGGGGCTGCAACGTTCGCGGTGGTGCCACCGCTGCAGATGCGCGTGATGCGCGTCGCGCATGAAGCACCGGGCCTCTCATCCTCGGTCAATATTGGCGCCTTTAACCTGGGCAATGCGCTCGGTGCGGCGGCCGGTGGGGCCGTGATTTCCGGTGGGATGGGATACAGTTTTGTGCCGGTGATGGGGGCGATTATTGCCGCGCTCGGTCTGCTGCTGGTGATGATGTCGGGTCGTAAACAGCCAGAAGCAGCCTGCGCTGCGGAATAAACCAAAAACGCAGAAGGGCGAGCCCTTCTGCGTGTCTCTTACGCGGCGAAGTTCTTCGCCACAAAGTCCCAGTTGACCAGTGCCCAGAAGTGCTCCAGGTAGTTAGGGCGCGCGTTACGGTAATCGATGTAGTAAGCGTGTTCCCATACGTCCACGGTCATCAGCGGCTTCGCGCTGGTGGTCAGCGGGGTGCCTGCGTTAGAGGTAGACACGATAGCCAGTTTGCCATCCGCCTCTTTGACCAGCCACGTCCAGCCTGAACCGAAGTTCTTGATGGCGGCATCGGTGAACTTCGCTTTGAATTCCGCGAAGCTGCCAAAGGCGGCGTTGATGGCGGTAGCCAGTTCACCGACAGGTTCGCCACCGGCGTTTGGCGCCAGGCAGTGCCAGTAGAAGGTGTGGTTCCACACCTGAGCGGCGTTGTTGAATACGCCACCCTCAGAACTGCGCACGATCTCTTCCAGCGTTTTGCCTTCAAAATCGGTGCCCTTGATCAGGTTATTCAGGTTGGTGACGTACGTCTGGTGATGCTTGCCGTAGTGATATTCCAGGGTTTCCGCAGAAATGTGCGGGGCCAGGGCGTCTTTTGCATACGGTAGTGCAGGTAATTCGAACGACATTGCTTCTCTCCTTATTGTATTTTGTGTTGTCAATAACCACACAGACAACAAGGACAGGATAGCAAATTGAAAGGGTATGCAAAAGAGGAACTTACCCTGCCACGGGTGTGGCAGGGCAGGGGTTAGCGAATGGTTTTCGGCGTCATCACGCGGCGTGCGCCGACGTAATGGCGTACCCAGTAGTCTTCACTGAGAGAGGTGATCTGAATATCCTGGCCGCTACGCGGTGACTGGATGAATTTTCCGTTGCCGACATAGACGCCAACGTGGTCAGCTGTCCCGCGACCCTGCGTGCGGAAGAAGACCAGATCGCCGTTCTCCAGCTCTCCACGGTTGACCGGGGACGCGTCGCGCAGGTGGTACATTTCGTTGGCGGTGCGCGGAATGCGGAACTTGACCAGATCTTTATAGGCGTAATAGACGAGGCCGCTGCAGTCAAAACCGGTACGCGGTGAAGTCCCGCCCCAGTGATACGGTTTGCCGATCTGCCCCATCAGCTTGTTCATTGCGGTTTTTTGCGCTTTCTGGACGCGTACTTTATGCACTTCCGCTATTTTGGTGACCTTGGTGCATTTCGCCTTATGGCCTTTACGCGCGATGCATTTTTCAGTCACGAGGTTAGCGGCGGTTTGCGAAGCTTTACTTTTGGCGGTGTGGGCAGTGCGGGAAGAGGTGGTTTTCGTCTTGCTGGAAGCGGTTTTTTTAGTCTGTGTGGTTGTCTTTTTCTTGTCGTTCTTAGCGGTGGTTTTTTTCTTACGTTCTGTGGCTTTCACCAGATGGTTTTTTTGTACAGCAGAATGCCGCGCCTGCTGAGAGGCGTTTGCCACTGGCGTGAAGGTGAGTGAAGTAAACAGTAAAGCACAGAGCGTGATCGAGATTTTATTTATCCGCGCCACTGGGCAGTCCCCTGATAAATGCAGGTCATCAATAATACCCGCGTGTGATTTACAAAGCCCGTCGATTCTAATCCATAAAAAGCCAGAAAGTTAATACCATTTTTCAATCTCTAATCCTGTTTCGTTAGCAAGTGCAAAAAAATTCATCGTTCTGTTGTACATTTGCCCATTCCCTAAGCAAAACCCTGGCCGCCGCAGGGGTAAACACCATTTGCAATGCAACTTTTCGTGACTCGGCGTAAAATGTCTATACGTGACAAAAATGTTATTTTCCGATGCCAGTCTGAACCGCTACAATGTCAGACGAATGCCGTAACAGAAGTTAAAGGAAGCAAGACATGAGCACCACTATTGAAAAAATCCAGCGCCAGATCGCTGAAAACCCGATTCTGCTGTATATGAAAGGTTCTCCAAAGCTGCCAAGCTGCGGCTTCTCCGCGCAAGCGGTTCAGGCGCTGTCTGCCTGTGGTGAGCGTTTTGCTTACGTTGATATCCTGCAGAACCCGGACATCCGCGCTGAGCTGCCGAAGTACGCGAACTGGCCGACGTTCCCACAGCTGTGGGTAGACGGTGAACTGGTTGGCGGTTGCGATATTCTGATTGAAATGTATCAGCGCGGCGAACTGCAGCAGCTGATCAAAGAAACCGCGGCGAAGTACAAAACGGAAGAGCCGGACGCAGAGTAACTTTCTGCGGAAATAAAAAAGCGACCTGCTATGTGGTCGCTTTTTTTTTGTCGGGTGGCGCTGTGCTTACCCGACCTACGATTGGCGCTCGGCCTCATCATCCATCGGCAGCGGCCAGCCGCCCAGACGCTTCCAGCGGTTGACGATCTCACAGAACAGCTCTGCGGTACGCTCCGTGTCATACAGCGCGGAGTGCGCCTGCGTGCCGTCGAACGGAATGCCAGCCGTAATACAGGCCTTTGATAACACCGTTTGTCCCAGCGCCAGGCCGCTCAGCGCGGCGGTATCGAAGGTCACAAACGGGTGGAAGGGGTTGCGCTTGAGCGCGGCCCGCTCGGCGGCGGCCATGGTAAAGCTGTGATCGAAGGTGGCGTTATGAGCCACCATAATGGCGCGGCTGCAGTTGTTCTCCTTCATGCCTTTGCGCACCATTTTAAAAATGGCGTGCAGCGCATCATATTCACTGACGGCACCGCGCAGCGGGTTATGCGGATCGATACCGTTAAACGCCAGCGCTTCCGGCTGTAAGTTTGCCCCTTCGAAAGGTTCAACGTGGAAATGCAGCGTGGTGTCCGGTGTAAGCCAGCCCTGTTCATCCATCTTCAGCGTGATGGCGGCAATTTCGAGCAGCGCATCGGTTTTAGCGTTAAATCCGGCTGTTTCTACATCAATGACAACGGGATAAAAACCACGAAAACGGTCGCACAGACCGCTAAATTGAGCGTTATCGGACATCAGGGTCTCTTACATGGGGAAAAAGCAGAGCGCATTATGGCAAATTTTGCGGGGTGATGCAGTAAAACTACGGGCGCACGTTGCGCCCTGAGGGATCAGTTGCCCAGACCGCGGCCGGCGTCTTTGGCTTCAATCAGCTCGATTTTGTAACCGTCCGGATCTTCCACAAACGCAATCACGGTGGTGCCGCCTTTTACCGGGCCCGCTTCGCGCGTAACGTTACCGCCATTTTTGCGAATGCGTTCGCACGCGTCGGCTGCGTTGTCTACTTCCAGCGCGATATGGCCGTAGGCCGTGCCCAGCTCATAGCTGTCAACGCCCCAGTTGTAGGTCAGCTCGATCACCGCTTCATCCGTTTCCGGGCCGTAACCCACGAACGCCAGCGAGTATTTGTATTCCGGGTTTTCGCTGGTGCGCAGCAGCTTCATGCCCAGGACGTTAGTGTAGAAATCGATTGAACGTTGCAGGTCGCCAACGCGCAGCATGGTGTGAAGTAGGCGCATAATTTCCTCATTAACCAATGGAATAAAAAAGCTTTTTGAACAGAAACGATGTTTTAGTATAGCGGCGAAGTGTCGCCGCTATCAATGAACAATGGCGAGATTACAGAGAAGGGTAGTCGGTGTAGCCTTCCGCGCCGCCGCCGTAGAAGCTTTCCGGACGCTGCGGGTTCAGCGCCGCTTTCTGCTGCAGACGGGCAACCAGATCCGGGTTGGCGATGTAGTCGCGGCCAAACGCGACGGCATCGATCAGCCCTTTATTGATCAGATCTTCGGCTTTCTCAGGCGTATAAGCACCTGCACCGATGATCACGCCGTGGAAGCGCTCGCGCACTTTCTGGCGGAAGGCTTCAGTGTAAGGCTTACCGCCAGCCCAGTCAGGCTCGGACATGTGCAGATAGGCAATACCGCGTTTGGCCAGCTCTTCAATCAGATAGAGCGCGTCCGCTTCCTCGTTCGGGCCGTTGTCGACGTTCTGGAAAGACCCGATTGGGGAGACGCGGATCCCGATACGGTCCGGGCTCCACTCCTTGCATACCGCATCCACCACTTCCAGCACCAGACGGGCGCGGTTTTCGACGCTGCCGCCGTACTGGTCGGTGCGGTGGTTTGACGACGGTGACAGGAACTGGTGCAGCAGATAGCCATGCGCGGAGTGCAGCTCAATCAGGTCAAAGCCGGCTTCACGGGCGTTGGCCACGGCCTGACGGAAGTCGTTAACAATCCCCGGGATTTCGTCCAGCTCCAGCGCGCGCGGCATAGAGGTATCCACGCGGATCGCATTGCCGTTTTCATCGCGCAGGGACGTACGGGTATTGGCGCTCAGGGCCGACGCGGAGACCGGTGCCTGACCGCCAGGCTGGATGCTGCTGTGAGAGATACGACCGGTGTGCCACAGCTGAACCGCAATGCGGCCCTCTTCAGCGTGAACGCCCGCGGTGATTTTCTGCCATGCCGCGATCTGCTCCGGGCTATGGAGGCCCGGCGCACCGGCGTAACCCTTCGCCTGAGCAGAGATCTGCGTGGCTTCCGTAATGATCAGGCCAGAGCTTGCGCGTTGACGGTAGTATTCGCCCATCAGCGGGGTTGGGATGTCACCCGGCTCAATGCTGCGCAGACGGGTCAGCGGAGCCATGAACACGCGGTTTGGCGCCGTGACGGCACCCACTTTCAATGGGGTAAACAGTTTTTCAGCTGACATAAAGACTCCTGAGTAGACCAGTCGACTAGTAATAAGGTAAATAAAAAGCGCCTGTTATACGCCAGGCGCAGTAATGCTGTTTTTCACATGTGCCAGCGCGCTTTCCAGCGGCACGGCACTGCGCGAAATTTTTGCCTGCAGATTGGCCCCTAACCACAGGGAATAGAGCACCTGAGACTGCATTAAGGGGTCGCCGGTAAAGGCCAGCGTTTTTTCGTCGCGGCCTTTTTCCAGCGCCTGGGCCAGCAAGGCGATCACGCCGCGGGCACCCTTATCCATCGCCGAGCGCATATCTTCGGAAAGATCGCACACCTCGGCAGACAGCTTGACCGTCAGGCATCCGCTGATAATGCCCTGCTGACAGAACTGGTTCAGCGTTTCCTGATAGTAGTTCAGAACACGATCCCGATAGTTTCCTTCACCCGACGCAAAGTGGGTCGCCAGACGCTGGTGGTAGCCCGCGTAATGACGCTCCAGCATTGCCACGCCAAAGGCTTCTTTGGACCGGAAGTAGTGATAAAACGACCCCTTCGGTACCTCAGCGGTTTTTAATAACTCGCTCAACCCCATACCGGTAAACCCGCGATGCATGCAAAGACGCTCGCCGGTTGCCAGGAGATGATCGCGGGTATCGTGTTCAGTATTTCTGCTCATGGCCGCACTCTAATAGACCGTTCGGTCTAATGCAAGCAAGTTTATTGCCGACATGCGCTCAGAATATCCAGCTGCTGTTGATAAACGCTTGATTTCACGTCCATCATACCCAGTACGGTCGAGAACAAATTGTCCTGGGAAACCGCATTTTTTGCAGCGTGGTCACGCAAACACTGTTCGTTGATGCCAAAGTTTTTCGCGTAATCCGGTGACAGCCAGAACATAAATGGAATATGCGTTTGCTGCTCCGGCGCCAGCATGTACGGCGTACCGTGCAGATAAATACCGCTTTCACCCAGTGACTCGCCGTGATCCGAGAGATAAATCAGCGCGGTGTTCATGCTCGCCTGACGGGCTTTCAGCGCATCAATGGTTTTGCTGACCATGCTGTCGGTATACAGGATGGTGTTGTCATAGGTATTCATCAGCGCCTGATGGTCGCAATCCTGAATTTCATTGGTGTCGCAGGTAGGGGTGAATTTCCGGAAATTGTCCGGGTAACGGCGATAGTATGCCGGTCCATGACTCCCCATCAGGTGGATAACCAGCACCGTGTCCTGCTTCAGACCATCCAGCACGTTGTCCAGACGGTAGAAATTCACATCATCAATGCAGGATTTGTCTTTGCAGAACTGATCCAGATTCCACTGCGTCATATCGGTATGCGGCACGCGATCGCAGGCGCCTTTACAGCCGCCGTCGTTGTCGCGCCACAGCAGGTTGATCCCCGCATGCTTCAGCACATCGAGCAGGCCTTCCTGATGGTGAGCCTGGTCGGCATCGTATTTGCTGCGCGTCATGCCCGAGAACATGCACGGTACGGAAACGGCGGTTTCGGTGCCGCATGAGGAGGCCTGCGGGAAGTTAATCACATCCTGATTTTTCAGCTCCGGGTTCGTTTCACGATCGTAACCATTCAGGGAGTAGTTCGCCGCGCGAGAGGCTTCCCCAACGACCAGCACCAGAACGGTTTTCTTTTGCTGGCCGGTAATCAACGGTCCTTTATGGGCATCTTCGCCAATCCGCACCAGCGTTTGATCGCCGGCAAACCAGCGCATTTTGGTGTACTTCACCACGGCGCTGACATAGTTGGCCGGGGTCACCATTTTGACGATGCTTTTGTTGTTGCGAAACAGCGACGCGTAATCTTTATAAAACAGCGCCGCAATCAGGATAATCACCAGCAGGGCACCGAGCATCGCGGCGACGCGCGTCAGCAGGGCATACCACCATTTCCCGGTACGAATGCGGGTCAACGCCAGCACCACGGAGGGAACGAGGCCTGCGATAACAATCCACAGAATCATCTGCGGGGTCACCAGGGCTGTCGCTTCCTGAGAGTTGGTTTCGAACACGTTCACAATCATGTTCTGATCGATCACCGCGCCGTAGGTGTACATAAAGTAGGTGGCCGCGGCGCATCCGACCTTTAAGACGATCAGCAGCGGCTTACGGATATAGGGGATATTCAGCAGGCTAAAGACAATCACCCAGCCGCAAAACAGCACCAGCGGTACGGACGCGGCAAAGAGGATGTCGTGCAGGTGCGCAGGGGCAATAATGGCCCAGCTGCGCTGGATAAACAGCCCATTAATCAACGTAAAAAAGAGTGCACAGCCCAGAGTAAATTTAATGTCGTTACATTGTAACTTTTTGATTAACCACATCGATCGGTAAACCTGTCATTGTCATGATGGGCCGAGTATAAAGAAGGAAGATTAGTGAAACCTTAATGCCACAAATCTGTGGTATAGGCCTTGCACGAGGCGCGTTTAGCGTCTTCACTGTAGGTGAGAGTGGTTATCCGGAGGTGAGTGTGGCAGAGCAGCTGGAGTTTTTCCCCATCCAGAGCCCGTGCCGGGGGATTTGTCAGGTGGATGAACGCGGATATTGCCGCGGGTGCATGCGTACTCGCGACGAGCGTTTTAACTGGCAAAACTTTAGCGACACGCAAAAGCAGGAGGTGTTACGCCTCTGCCGTCAGCGTCTTCTGCGCAAAATACGCGCAAACAAAGCCGGTGAGACCGAAGAACCCCAGCAACCTTCACTTTTTTAACACGGTAATTGCGTATACTCATGACATCACGTCCTTGAGGAAAATGTTATGGTTCAGCGAATTACCCTTGCCCCCCAGGGGCCAGAATTCTCCCGTTTTGTGATGGGCTACTGGCGCCTGATGGACTGGAATATGTCCCCCCTCCAGCTGGCGAGCTTTATTGAAGAGCATATCGATCTGGGCGTTACCACGGTCGACCATGCGGATATTTACGGTGGCTATCAGTGTGAAGCCGCATTCGGCGAGGCGCTCAAGCTGGTTCCCGCACTCCGCGACCGCATGGAGATCGTCACGAAGTGCGGGATTGCCACCACGGCAAAACCGGAACACGCCCTTGGGCATTACATCACCGACAGCGCGCATATCATCAAGAGCGCTGAGCAGTCGCTGGTCAATCTGGCGACCGACCGTATCGACCTGTTGTTAATCCATCGTCCGGACCCGCTCATGGATGCCGATGAGGTGGCAGAAGCCTTCCTGAACCTGCATCAGAGCGGCAAAGTGCGTCACTTTGGCGTTTCCAACTTTACCCCGGCGCAGTTTGCACTGCTTCAGTCTCGTCTGCCGTTTACCCTGGCCACCAACCAGGTGGAGATCTCCCCGGTACACCAGCCGCTGCTGCTGGACGGTACGCTCGACCAGCTGCAGCAGCTGCGTATTCGCCCGATGGCCTGGTCGTGCCTGGGAGGCGGACGCCTGTTCAATGATGATGAATTCCAGCCGCTGCGCAACGAGCTGGACACCATCGCCCGCGAGCTGAACGCGGAGAGCATCGAACAGGTGGTTTACGCCTGGATCCTGCGTCTGCCGTCAAAACCGCTGCCGATTATTGGTTCTGGCAAAATTGAACGCGTGCGTTCTGCACTGGCCGCTGAAGAGCTGCAGATGACCCGCCAGCAGTGGTTCCGCATCCGCAAGGCTGCGCTGGGTTACGACGTGCCATAAACCGCCAGAAGATGACTTTCGGTGAAATCTTTGCCCCTGGTATACACTTAAGGGGCAAAAAATAACCAGCGGAGGTCATATGAAGCGTTTTGCTCTGGCAATGGTCGCGCTGGTTGTTTGCGCAGGGGCGCAGGCAGCCAGCGACGAAGTGGAAATGAATCTCGTCACCTCTCAGGGTGTGGGTCAGTCCATCGGAACAGTGAAAATCACGGAAACCGATAAAGGACTGGAATTCGCCCCGAATCTTAAAGCACTCCCTCCCGGTGAGCATGGTTTTCATGTTCACGCCAAAGGAAGCTGTCAGCCCGCGTTAAAAGAGGGGAAACCGTCGGCTGCGGAAGCGGCAGGCGGTCACCTTGACCCGCAGCACTCCGGCAAGCATGAGGGCCCCGAAGGCATGGGACATCTGGGCGATCTGCCCGTGCTGGTGGTCAATAACGACGGTAAAGCCACCGATCCCGTTGTCGCGCCGCGTCTGAAAAAGCTGGATGAGGTGAAAGGCAAAGCGCTGATGATCCACGTCGGCGGCGACAATATGTCCGATCAGCCTAAACCGCTTGGCGGCGGCGGGGCGCGTTATGCCTGCGGCGTGATCTGATCCCCAATCGTACCCGGCGGTGGTGCCTGTTCCAGCTGCGACAGCGAGCAGTGTAGCCGCCAGATTATCGAGGCCAAATCGCGGGCGGCGGGGAGATGATGTCGTGCAAGCGTATCGCAGATCCGCTGCAGTTCATTCAGCGTGGCTTCCAGCGGCCGCTGCTGGACCCCGCGTTCGCTCATGACATCGCGCAGCAGGGAGATGCAAACGTCACGCACCTGCGACAGCGGGTCGGAACGCGTTTCCCACCCGCGAAGCTGCCAGACCACGTGCGAGCAGTTCAGCAGCACCACGCCCCAGCGCAGCAGCCAGCGCCGGGAAAGCGCGTCCTGGCTGTTATTGAGCTGGCTGACGTGATGATAAACCAGCGATTCATATTCACTCTCACGAAGATGCGGTTTGCGGCTGAGCTGATCGACAAACCCCCGGCGTAACTCCCGGATATGCCTGCGGCTTTTGCGGGCATCGGAGCCGGGACGCAGCACCGCGAAGGCCAGCCACGCCAGCCCCACGCCGAGGATCTTTGCGAGGTTGTCATTGAGAAAATCGGCGTAATCGTACACCGGTGGATTCGTCACGGAGATAAACGAGCCCATAAAGACAATCAGCTGTCCCCACAGTCCCGCCAGCTTCGGCATCTGCAGCTTGAGTAGCTGCATGGTGGTCAACAGCGGAAAGAGGAACAGCAGGAACTGCCAGAGATCGCTTATCTGCACCATCAGGCCAAACTTCACCACAAAACTGAACAGCGACAGCAGCACCAGGGTGCGCAGCAGGAGCGTCAGCGAGTTAAACGGCGAGGCCGCGACGGAGTAAAGCACGCAGCTGATGGCGGCGAGCGTCAGGGCCGCCGTACCGGACTCCCACTGCGTGGTGATACTCCACGCGCCCACCAGCATCAGCGCGCAAAAGGTGCGAAAACCGCTCCACAGCGCCTCCAGGTAGTCAGTATGGCGGGCGAGAGCCGGGCTCCCGGGAACGTTGAACTCCGTGACCGGCGTGGCGTTCTCTACCGCGTTAATCCAGCGGCTGCTGCGCAGGTAGAGTCGGCAAAAGTAATTCAGACGCTGCCAGAAGGCGCGATGGCGATAATCATATTCATCCACCGGGGCGAGCGGGGCGATTATTCGCGCGACCGTGTAGATGTCTGCATCCGGGCGCGCAAGGGTTGCGAGCAGCGTTTCAATCACCGCGCGCGTGTTTTCCGGCGGCGTTGGCCAGTTGAGCAGCATCCGGCGCAGGCTGGAGATGGCGCTGGTCATGCGCAGCTGCTGGTGCAGCAAATAGTTAAGCAGGGTATTCTGACGGCGAAAGCGGTAGTGGCTCCAGAACGCCTGAATACGCAGCAGATTCATTGTCAGGATCTGTCCTATCACCTTTTCATGGGCGAGACGGATCTCATCGCTGGTATCCGGTTGCCACAGCAGGCTCGCGTGTTCAAGCAACCGGGTGTGCATGGTTTTAAGGGCGGTGATGAGTGCGGTGCCGTCGGAAGTGCTGGGGAGGATCATCATCATAAATCCGCCGCAGAGGATCCCGACAATCACTTCGCAGACGCGCGCCTGTGCAATATCCCACAGCTCGGTGGTATCGAGCACATTCACCACCGGGAAGGCAATAATGGCGGCGGTATAGCCCGCCAGCTGGAAAGCGTAGGCGACGTTGTTGGTGAAATGGGCGCAGGCCCAGGTACAGCATCCCAGCCATGCCGCCATGCTCAGCAGGAACAGCCATGGGTCGTTCAGAGTGTGGCCGGCGATAATTAACGCCGCCGTGGCACCCAGCAGGCTGCCGGCGATACGCCCAAGGCTTTTACTGATCACCCCACCAACGGTGGGAAAACTCACCACTGCGGCAGAGGTCATCGCCCAGTACGGCTCATCCAGGTTCAGGTAATAGGCGACGGTCAGCGCCAGACACATGGCAATGCCGTTACGCAGCGCGTAGCGCCACTGAGGACGCGTCGCTTTCATCCACGGCGAGTTTTGCCAGGAGAGTGCCTGCAGTTTCATTAAGGGGTTCCGATGGAGACAGTGCAGGTGGTGCCGGATACCAGCGTGATGCCCTGCGGTAAATGGTCAAACTCCACGCGAACAGGCACGCGTTGAGCGAGACGCACCCAGGGGACGTTCGGCTTGATATCCGGCACCAGGCCGGAATCTGTTTCAACGCTTTGATCGTAAATGGCGCGACCAATGCTGGAGACGTGACCCTGTAACCTTTGCGAGCCGCTGTACAGCGTAATCGCAGCTGGCGATCCCTCGCGAATATGCCGAAGCTTGGTCTCTTCGAAGTAGCCCACTACGTAGAAGGAGTGGCTGTCGACCAGGGCGAAAACGGGCTGTCCCGTGGTGGCATAGTTACCCACGCGGGCGGAAAGGTTGGTCACCCATCCATCGACAGGGGCGGTAATCACGGTTTGGGTTAGCTCCCACTGCGCCTGCTTCAGCGTCGCCTCAGCCACGTTGACGCTCGCCTGCATCGCCTTAACGTTGAGGTTGGCGGTGTCTAAATCTTCCGCGGAGATGTAGTTTTGCGACAGGTGACGGCGGCGGTTGGCCTCGTTGTTGGCCTTTGCCAGATCAGACTGGGCTTTTGCCAGCTGCGCCTGGGCATTCAGAATCGCGATATGGTACGGCGTGTCGTCGATTCGGAATAAAACCTCTCCCTTTTTAACGTACTGGTTATCCTTAACCAGCAGCGACGTAATGCTTCCCGATACCTGCGGGGTAATGCTGACCTGCTCAGCGCGAATCTTACCGTCACGCGTCCAGGGAGACTGCATGTAATAATTCCAGAGCCACCATCCGGCGACCAGCGCAAGGACCAGAACAAACAGGGTGGAAAAGTACTTCAGCGTTTTCAGGGGCATAGTCACCACACGATCAGAACAGCAAGGCCCAGGCATACACAGAGGGCAAACAGGGAAAGATCCATCAGCATGGGATGCCAGATTTCGCCGGAATACATCCAGTCGCGAAGCAGGCGATGCGCGATGAGCCAGAGAATAAAGCCCACCAGCACGGCCTTAAACAGAGGGGGAAAGTAGACTGACGCACCGAAGATCAGGTCCTGGAGGGGTAAACCCTCTGAGCGATGAAAAAAGGTCACGAGCAGAGATCCTTTGCAGTGAACAGAATGCCGTGTTGGCTTGTCTGAGTATGAAGAAGCATCACAATTCAGTGTAAGTCATACTTTTGAGTTAGATGAATGCAGTATTGCATTTGTTTTGCCATTACAAATGCTGCACACTATTCTAAAATCAGTATAATAACTTAGCAAGCTAATTATAAGGAGATGAAATTGGAATCGCCATTAGGTTCTGATCTGGCAAGGTTGGTACGCGTCTGGCGTGCTCTGATTGACCATCGCCTGAAACCTCTGGAATTGACGCAGACGCATTGGGTCACGCTGCACAACATTCATCAGCTGCCGCCCGACCAGTCGCAAATTCAACTGGCAAAAGCGATAGGCATTGAGCAACCGTCACTGGTGCGCACGCTTGACCAGCTGGAAGAAAAGGGGCTGATCTCCCGACAAACCTGCGCCAGCGATCGTCGCGCCAAGCGGATAAAACTCACTGAGAAAGCGGCGCCTATCATTACTGAAATGGAAGCTGTGATTACCAAAACGCGCGGTGAAATCCTTTCAGGCGTTTCACCGGCGGAGCTGGAAATGCTCATTAGCCTCATTGCTCGCCTTGAGCAAAACATCCATGAGCTACAGTCTCGCGACTGATAAACACTAAGGCCTTGCAGCAGCAAGGCCTTTTATTACTTAAAGACCACCACTCGATTACGGCCTGTCTCCTTCGCTTCATACATCGCCTTGTCGGCACTCTCCACGCACGCTTCTGCGGTCATGGTCGATGACGTCGCCGTAAATACTCCCATGCTGATGGTAATCGGCTCAGGTAGCTGCCCTCCGCTGCTGGTTTTATCAAAGCTGCTTAGCTTCAACCGAATACGTTCCGCCACCTGGTGGGCTGCATCTGAAGAGGTGTTGGCCAGCATCAGCACAAACTCCTCACCGCCGATTCGAGCCGCGATGTCCTGCGGGCGTACGGAATCCATCAGCAGATTGGCGACAAACTGTAAGACTTTGTCTCCCTGAAGGTGGCCATAGTTATCGTTGATACGCTTGAAGCGGTCGAGATCGCTGACGATAACCGAAACTGGGCGGCTGGGTTTCGCCATGTCCAGCGCCTGGTTTAACGATTCATAAAAATAGCTGCGGTTATACAGGCGCGTAAGCGGATCGCGAATCGAATTTTGATATGACTGCTGATATTTTAAATGGGAATCACGGTACAGCATGAAGACGTCGTAGAGCAGTACAAAAATAATCATCAGCGTAGCGACGGTTTCAAATAGCCGGGCGCGATACCACGATATATCTTCAGCATGTCCGCCTACTAACAGCATGGCGAGCGTGACGATATAGCAAACGCACAGGAAATTTCCGCCTACCCAGAATAAATTGCGCACGCGCGTGACAAACATCAGCGTTACTAATGAAACCACCCAGAAGACAATTAAAGAAATATTTATGCATTGGCTCCAGAGCACCATAAACTGACGGGTTTCGTTATCAACCAGGTCAATGGATAACAAGGGCGAGTGACTGGAATATATCCAGGCCAGTCCCACAACACAGGCGGTAAAGAGAAACGCCCCGCTCACAATTGAGATATGCGCCAACCGTGAAAAGGGGTAATCGCGCGTAGGATAGAGTATTGCCGCAACGATGAACAACACCGCCATTAAAAAGTGGCGGAACATAAAGTAGATCATCGCATCGTTGTAGTTCACGACGTTGAACTGATAGAGGTTCAGCCACGCTGGAAAGCTGGACAGCGTTCCGACCATCAACAGTGCCGAACCGGCAAAGGCAAAGGCGATCGCAATCAGATAGAGCCGCCGCTTATCACACCAGTATTTCATTGCCATAAAGCAGGCAATAAACAGGTGAAACACGAGTAAAAAAATGGTGAGCGTAGGGAACAAAAGAGGCGAGAAGGAGGGAACCCATTCAACCACTTTTGAAAAGAGAGCTTGTAATATTCCGATGACGACAAGGCAACCGAAACAGAACGAGATATAACGACCTTTTAGACAACGACTATTCGCAAGCATATAAGTTTTTACAAAATGAGAAATAAATTATGAAGAGGTAATTGCGAAGAGTCTAAGCAAGTAATGCAATAAATACTTTGCGCGGAGACAATATACGATGAGATTAAATATTTGTGGGGCGAATATATTTTGTAAAAATATTCGTATAAGTGATGTATATTGTAAATGGATGTGGCCCAATGGCCACATCCATTTTTAATTAACGTGGAGAAACGGTCACCTGGCTTCCGTTGCTTGCCAGCACAACGCGCTGACCTGCGGAGAAGCGGGTGCTGCCTTGTTTCTGAACAACCATAATGGTGCTGCCGTCGTCTTTACGAATTTCCAGCTCGACGCCCTGGGTTTTGTTCATCGCACCCTGAACACCCTGGCCTGCTACACCACCGGCCACTGCGCCTGCGGCTGTTGCCAGAGAACGGCCCGTACCGCCGCCGACGGTATTACCCAGGAAACCACCCAGAACGGCACCGCCGATGGCGCCCATCACGTTGTTTTCATCACCACCCTGAATCTGTACAGGGCGTGCGTTAACAACGGTACCGTAAGTCACGTTCTGAACCTGTTTCGCTTCAGAAGCGCTATAAACGTCGCCAGAAAGTGAACTGTCATTCACACAGCCAGCCAGAGTTAAACCAATCAGCGAAACGCCCAGTACACGTAAAATCATTTGAATCTCCTGTTCACCAAAAACGCCCGATGGGGGGCATCCGTTATGGCTAAATTATATGGCATAAAGGGCCATCGTTCATATCTTTGCACTAACAATAGGAAAATTGTACTTGAATTTGACTTAACGAGACATAAACAGGATCCGCCCACGCTACCCGTCTGACATTGTTAAAAAATATTATTGTCGGATGGCAAAGCGACGCCGTTTATGGTTGAGTGGATATCCTTAGCCCACGCAACGTAAGGAAAGCGCATGAAATCGGGTCGCTACATTGGTGTGATGTCAGGCACCAGTCTGGATGGGGTAGATGTCGTTCTGGCTGCCATTGATGAGAACATGGTGGCGCAGCAGGCGAGCCTGACCTGGCCAATCCCCATTTCACTGAAAGAGGATATTCTCAGTATCTGTCAGGGGCAGCTGCTGACCCTTTCGCAGCTTGGACAGCTGGATGTCCGCCTGGGGGCGCTGTTTGCGGATGCGGTGCAGGCTTTGATGCAAAAAGAACATCTTCGTCCGCAGGATGTGGTGGCCATCGGGTGTCACGGACAAACCGTCTGGCATGAACCCATCGGCGATGCCCCGCACACCCTGCAAATCGGCGATAACAACCAGATTGTGGCGAAAACGGGCGTCACGGTGGTCGGCGATTTCCGTCGTCGCGATATTGCTCTTGGCGGACAGGGCGCACCGCTGGTGCCCGCGTTTCATCAGGCGCTGCTGGCGCACCCTTCAGAACGGCGTATGGTGCTCAACATTGGTGGGATCGCCAATCTGTCGATGCTTATTCCGGGGCAGCCGGTCCGCGGCTACGATACCGGCCCGGGCAATATGTTAATGGATGCCTGGATCTGGCGTCAGTGCGGTCAACCGTATGATAAAAACGCGGAGTGGGCGAGTGAGGGTAAGGTGATTCTCCCGCTGCTGCAGTCCATGCTGAGCGATCCTTATTTTGCCTTACCGGCACCGAAAAGCACGGGGCGTGAATACTTCAACTTTGGCTGGCTTGAGCGCCAGCTGGCGTCATTCCCGGCGCTCGCGCCGCAGGATGTTCAGGCGACGCTTGCCGAGCTTACGGCCGTGTCGATTTCTGAACAGGTGCTGCTTAGCGGCGGATGTGAACGCCTGCTGGTGTGCGGCGGGGGAAGCCGTAACCCGCTGGTGATGGCGCGTCTTGCCGGGCTGCTGCCGGGTACCGAAGTGTCGACGACCGATGAGGCCGGCATCAGCGGGGATGATATGGAGGCGCTGGCCTTTGCCTGGCTTGCCTGGCGCACCGTTGCCGGGCTGCCGGGCAATTTACCGTCGGTCACCGGCGCGCGCGAGGCGAGCGTTCTTGGGGCGATTTTCCCGGCAAATCCGCGTCATAATCAGAGTTAACTGAAATTCAGCGCGGCGCGTCGTCGTTAGAATGGAACGAAACAGGGGGGCAGCCATGCCCTCCAGGACCAGGATAGTCTTCGGAATATGCCCATGAAAAAACTTCTTCTTATTGCCGCCCCTTTGCTGCTGTCAGGATGCAGCGTCTACAACCAGCTCGTTGAGCGCATGCAGACCGATACCCTGGAGTATCGCTGCGACGAAAAACCGCTGACCGTGAAGCTGAACAATCCGCGCCAGGAAGCCAGTTTTGTTTACGACAATAAATTGCTGACGCTGAAGCAGGGCATTTCGGCCTCGGGCGCACGCTACACCGACGGTATCTATGTCTTCTGGTCGAAAGGCGACAGCGCCACGGTCTACAAACGCGACCGTATTGTGCTGAACAATTGCCAGCTCGAAAATCCGAAGCGTTGAGATTTTTACAGGGGCGGCGCACAATAGCGCCACCCACTCTCAATGTCAGCTAACGCCATGTCAGATAACGACGAACTGCAGCAAATTGCGCATCTGCGCCGTGAATACACCAAAGGCGGCCTGCGTCGCCAGGATCTTCCCGCTGAACCCCTCGTGCTTTTTGAACGCTGGCTGAAACAGGCCTGCGAAGCGAAACTTGCCGACCCAACGGCGATGGTTGTCGCAACGGTAGATGAAAACGGTCAACCGTATCAGCGTATCGTATTGCTCAAGCATTATGACGAGAAAGGGCTGGTGTTCTATACCAACCTTGGCAGCCGCAAAGCGCATCATCTGGAAAACAATCCGCGTATCAGCCTGCTGTTCCCGTGGCACATGCTGGAACGTCAGGTGATGGTGACCGGCAAAGCGGAACGTCTCTCGACGCTGGAAGTGGTGAAGTATTTCCACAGTCGTCCGCGTGACAGCCAGATTGGCGCCTGGGTATCAAAACAGTCCAGCCGCATTTCCGCCCGCGGCGTGTTGGAAAGTAAATTCCTCGAGCTGAAGCAGAAGTTCCAGCAGGGTGAAATCCCGCTGCCGAGCTTCTGGGGTGGTTTCCGCATCCCGATTGAGCAAATCGAATTCTGGCAGGGGGGCGAACATCGCCTGCACGACCGCTTTTTATACCAGCGCGAGAATGGCGGCTGGAAAATCGACAGACTGGCGCCGTAATCCCCGAAATTTGTTGATTTAAGCGCTAGCGCACACCGCGCTTGCGCTTTATTCTATGGTCCTTTCGCATCAGGCGAAAAGTCGTGTACCGGCAAAGGTGCAGTCGTTTATACATGGAGAATTTGATGGCAAGCAGTAACTTGATTAAACAATTGCAAGAGCGGGGCCTCGTGGCCCAGGTGACGGACGAGGAAGCGTTAGCAGAGCGACTGGCGCAAGGCCCGATCGCGCTCTATTGCGGCTTCGATCCCACCGCTGACAGCTTGCATTTGGGGCATCTTGTTCCATTGTTATGCCTGAAACGCTTCCAGATGGCGGGCCATAAGCCTGTTGCCCTGGTGGGCGGCGCGACCGGTCTGATTGGTGACCCAAGCTTTAAAGCCGCTGAGCGTAAACTGAACACCGAAGATACCGTGCAGGAGTGGGTCGATAAGATCCGCAAACAGGTTGCACCGTTCCTCGACTTCAACTGTGGCGATAACGCCGCGATTGCCGCGAACAACTACGACTGGTTTGGCAGCATGAACGTGCTGACCTTCCTGCGCGACATCGGCAAGCACTTCTCTGTTAACCAGATGATTAACAAAGAGGCCGTGAAGCAGCGTCTGAACCGTGACGACCAGGGTATCTCCTTTACCGAGTTCTCCTACAACCTGCTGCAGGGGTATGACTTTGCCTGCCTGAACAAGCTGCACGGCGTTTCCCTGCAGATTGGCGGTTCTGACCAGTGGGGTAATATCACCTCCGGTATCGACCTGACCCGTCGCCTGCACCAGAATCAGGTCTTTGGTCTGACCGTTCCGCTGATTACCAAAGCTGACGGTACCAAATTTGGTAAAACCGAAGGCGGCGCGGTATGGCTCGATCCGAAGAAAACCAGCCCGTACAAATTCTACCAGTTCTGGATCAACACGGCGGATGCCGATGTTTATCGCTTCCTGAAGTTCTTCACCTTTATGGATATTGAAGACATCAATGCGCTGGAAGAAGAAGACAAGAACAGCGGTAAAGCGCCACGCGCGCAGTACGTGCTGGCAGATGAAGTGACCAAACTGGTTCACGGTGAAGAAGGTCTGGCCGCGGCAAAACGCATTACTGCAAGCCTGTTCAACGGTACCCTGAGCGATCTGAGCGAAGCGGACTTCGAACAGCTGGCGCAGGACGGCGTGCCAATGGTTGAGATGGAGAAAGGGGCTGACCTGATGCAGGCGCTGGTGGATTCTGAGCTGCAGCCTTCCCGCGGTCAGGCGCGTAAAACCATCGCCTCAAACGCGATCACCATCAACGGTGAAAAGCAGGCTGACCCGGAATACACCTTTGTTGATGGCGACCGTCTGTATGGCCGCTACACCCTGCTGCGTCGCGGTAAGAAAAACTACTGCCTTGTCTGCTGGAAATAATTAACAGTCTCGAGGGGCGTGGGAAACCACGCCCCTTTTGTTTTTTCAGGGTTTGGTAAGCATAAAATGAAGAACATCCTCGCCATTCAGTCCCACGTTGTTTTTGGACATGCTGGCAACAGCGCTGCGGAATTCCCGATGCGCCGCCTCGGCGTCAACGTCTGGCCCCTCAATACCGTTCAGTTCTCTAACCACACGCAGTATGGCAAATGGGCCGGCTGCGTGATGCCGCCTTCGCACCTCACCGAGGTGGTGCAGGGCATTGCCGATATCGACCAGCTCAAGCGCTGTGACGCCGTATTGAGCGGTTATCTTGGTTCAGCGGAGCAAGGGGAACATATCCTCGGCATCGTGCGTCAGGTAAAGGCTGCCAACCCGTCGGCAAAATACTTCTGCGACCCCGTTATGGGCCATCCGGAGAAAGGCTGTATCGTGGCGCCAGGCGTGGCAGAATTCCACGTTCGCCATGCGCTGCCCGCCAGCGATATCATTGCGCCAAACCTGGTCGAACTGGAAATTCTCTGCGAGCATCCGGTTAACAGCGTAGAAGAGGCCGTAAGCGCGTCACGCGAGCTGATCGCGCAGGGGCCTGAGGTTGTGCTGGTAAAACACCTCGCGCGCGCAGGGCTAAGCCAGGATCGCTTTGAGATGCTGCTGGTGACGAAAGAGGATGCCTGGCATATCAGCCGCCCGCTGGTGGATTTTGGCACGCGTCAGCCGGTGGGCGTGGGCGATGTGACCAGCGGGCTGCTGCTGGTGAAACTGCTTCAGGGTGCAACGGTGAGGGACGCGCTGGAGCACGTTACGGCAGCGGTGTACGAAATTATGATTGCGACGAAAGAGATGCAGGAATATGAACTGCAGGTGGTCGCGGCACAGGATCGTATCGCGAAGCCGGAGCACTATTTCAGCGCAACCCAGCTTTAAACGATGCCAGGTGGCGCTGACGCTTGCACGGGTCTACGGAATTCGTAGGCCGGGTAAGCGTCAGCGCCACCCGGCAACACAGTCTGCTCGGTTAATTCAACCCTTCCGCTTTCAGCGCTGCAGCCACCGCAGGACGTTCAGCCACGCGTTTCATATACGATGCAATGTGGTCTAACCCTTCCAGATTCAGCTTAACCGCACGTGCCCAGCGCAGCACGGTGAACAGGTACGCATCAGCGATCGTGAAGCGCGAGCCGCCAATCCACTGTTCGTCTTTCAGCGATTCGTTAACGTACTGCAGCTTTTTCTCCAGCAGGGCGCGCAGGGTCGGCTTAAACTCTTCCGGCGTATCCGGGCGGAACAGCGGCGTAAAGCCTTTGTGCAGCTCGGTGGCAATGTAGTTCAGCCATTCCAGCGTTTTATAGCGAGAAATGGTACTGACCGGGGCCAGCAGCTGGCGATCGGGCACGCTATCGGCCAGGAACTGCATAATCGCCACGCCTTCGGTCAGCAGGGTACCGTCATCCAGCAGGAGCGCCGGAACCTGTCCTTTCGGGTTAATGGCAAGAAAGTCATCGCCGTTTTCCAGACGTTTTTTCATCAGATCAACGCCATCCAGCGTGAAATCTTTGCCGCTCTCGCGCAGGGTGATATGGGAAGCAAGAGAGCACGCGCCCGGTTTGTAGAACAGTTTCATCGGTAACTCCTTTTCGCTGAGGTTTCAGCTATGTTAGTGCGCAAACGGATAAAAAAAAAGCCGCTAATCAATTAGCGGCTTCTGGTCAGTCGTTTCTCACGGATTTCACGCAGTAGCAGTTTTGGTCGCCTTAGCGGTCTTGTCGTCGTCCTGAGTCATGCGATTCAGTTTCGGTGCGGTCAGCAGCATCAGAGCGGCAATAACGGCAGTCGCGATACCAATCTGCATGAACACGGTACCGTAGACGTTCAGGGAAACCAGTGGGTCAGTGACGTTTTCCGGCACGGCCATCAGGTTCGCAATCTTACCGGCGATAATTGCTGCACCGGCAGTGGTCAGGAACCAGCTACCCATAATGAAGCCCATCAGACGCTGCGGAACCAGCTGTGCAACCATTGCCAGACCCAGACCAGAGATCATCAGTTCGCCGATAGACTGCAGCGCGTAGCTCAGGATCAGCCAGTTAACGGATACGATACCGGCGTCGGTAGCAAATTTGGTACCCAGCGGCAGCACCAGGAACGCGCCGGAGCACAGCACCATACCGATAGCAAACTTGTGCGGCATTGGCAGGCGGTCGCCCATCTTGTTATAGATCGCGGCCAGAATCGGGCTACCAATCATGATCCAGAACGGGTTCAGTGCCTGATACTGCTCCGGTTCGAACGCGATGCCCAGAATAGAGTGCTCGACGTTACGAATGGCGAAGAAGTTCAGAGAGGTTGGCATCTGGCTGTACAGCACGAAGAAGATAATCGCTTCCAGCATCAGAATGAACGCCACGATCATCTTACGACGGGCGGCACCCTGCATAGCGAATGCTTCTTTCGCGAAGATAACCACGATACCCAGCGCCACAACGCCCAGAACGGCACGTGCGATACCCTGGTTGTGCAGCAGCCAGGTAGCGATGGCCGCCAGGACCACAACGCCTACGATGGTCGCCAGCAGTTTGCCCATATGCACAGGCTCGAAGTCTGGTTTTGAACCGTAGTTTTTAACCCAGCTGCGGCAGAACAGGAAGTTCACCACGGTGATCAGCATACCGACGAAGCTCAGTGCAAACGCCACGCTCCAGCCGAATTTTGCTGCGAGCCATGGGGTTGCCAGCATCGAGAAGAACGAACCGATGTTGATGGACATGTAGTACATGGTAAATGCACCGTCCAGACGCGGGTCATCTTTGCTGTAGCAGGTAGAGAGCAGGGAAGACGGGTTCGCTTTGAACAGACCGTTACCCACGGCGATCGTGGCCATGCCCATATACACGACAGCGGCATCATGCCCTGACCATGCTACCAGTCCATAGCCAATCGCCAGAACAATGGCGCCCAGCATGATGACGCGCTTAGTTCCCAGAACTTTATCACCCAGCCAGCCGCCGATAGCAACCAGACCATAGACCAGGGCACTGAAGGAGGAGAACAGCGTGATGGAATCGGCTTCGGACATACCCAGCTGTTTCACCAGGTAAACCGCCATGATCCCTTGCAGGCCGTAGTAACCAAAACGCTCCCATAACTCGATAGAGAAGATGAGATAGAACGCTTTAGGTTGTTTAAAAGCGTTCAGACTCACGCTTTCATCTGTTGGTTTATTGTTTGCAGTCGACACATATACCTCTTTTTTTACATCCCATATTAACGGGGGTGTTCATAGCGTGATGGCCGTAGTCCATACGCCTTATAGTTATATTGGGAGGAGAAACGGCGGGTAATGTTCACTATCCTGCCCCATCTGGCAATACGTTTGTAATAATCTGTTACATATATCCTGAGTGGTATAATCGTCGGTTCATGCAAATGTTATTCAGCGTTAAATTTCATACGCTGAGTAAAGGTAGTTTTTTCGACTGGTAATCACCAGTCAGTACGGGCTATTGGCGATATGTTCTGCTATTTGCCGCTTGTGGCAGTGATATAGCCCATATTCTGAAAAATAGCTGGTCTTATCGTCGGCAAAGAAAGAGGAGTGTCTTGTCAGATAAAGGGTTTAGGTCGATTTTGACAACAAAAATACAACATGAAGTTATCAGGGTGATCGCGATCACAGATGTATAGAAATTTTCGGCTATGAAAAAACTATTAACCTGTTTCAGCGTTAAAGGGCCGAATAAGTGACAGGTGAGGCGAAACGAAAGGCGAACAAATAACGGTCAAAAGAAGAGCGCTTGAAAGCCCTTCTTTAGCCAGGGGATTGAGATGCCTCAGGGGTACACTTTTTCTTTGTATTCGCAGAGATCTTCAATAATGCAGGAGCCGCAGCGAGGCTTACGGGCAATACACGTGTAACGACCGTGCAGAATCAGCCAGTGATGGCAATCAACCTTAAATTCTGCCGGAACCACTTTCAGCAGCTTCTCTTCGACCTGCTCGACATTTTTTCCCGGCGCGAAGTTGGTCCGGTTAGACACGCGAAAGATATGCGTATCGACGGCGATAGTGGGCCAGCCAAACGCGGTATTGAGTACTACGTTCGCGGTTTTACGACCCACGCCCGGCAAGGCTTCCAGCGCAGCGCGGTCTTCCGGCACTTCGCCTCCGTGCTGCTCCAGCAGAATTCGGCAGGTCTTGATGACGTTCTCGGCTTTGCTGTTAAACAGGCCGATGGTTTTGATATAGGACTTCACGCCTTCCACGCCCAGCTCCAGCATGGCCTTCGGCGTATTGGCGACCGGATAGAGCAGGGCGGTAGCTTTATTGACGCTCACGTCGGTAGCCTGTGCAGAGAGCAACACGGCGATCAGCAGCTCAAACGGGGAGGTAAAATTCAGCTCCGTCGTCGGGTGCGGGTTCTCGTCCCGCAGACGGGTCAGGATCGCAATGCGCTTTTCTTTATTCATGAGGCCTTCTCGGGTGTCCCTTCCAGAACGCTGCGCTCAGCCGCGCGGCGCTTACGTTTCTCATCAATCAGGTATTTTATCGCCAGCATCATGCCAAGACCAATAAACGCGCCAGGCGGCAGCATCGCCAGCAGGAATGGCGTATCGGTGTGGAACACTTCAATACGCAGCGCTTTAGCCCAGCCGCCCAGCAGCGCATCAGCGCCGTCGAACAGCGTACCGTTGCCGAGGATCTCGCGCAGCGAGCCCAGCACGAACATGGCGCAGGTGGCACCCATGCCAATAGAAAAACCGTCCAGCGCCGACATGGCCGGACTGTTTTTCACCGCAAAGGCTTCCGCACGCCCGACCACGATACAGTTGGTGACGATAAGGGGAATGAAGATCCCGAGCGACTGGTACAGACCGAACGCGTAGGCGTTAATCAGCATCTGAACAATACTGACCACCGATGCAATGATCATGACGTAAATAGGAATACGAATTTCCGACGGCGTCCAGCGGCGCAGGGCAGAGATGGAGAGGTTGGTCAGGGTCAATACCAGCGTGGTTGCCAGACCCAGACCGAGCGCGTTGGTGGCGGTGGATGTCACCGCCAGCAGTGGGCACATCCCCAGAAGCTGTACCAGCGCGGAGTTGTTCTTCCACAACCCCTGGACAATAACCTCTTTAACCTGGCTCATGATTACTCCTCACAGGCCGGAAGATTGTTGATTTGCGCGGGCAGCGTTTCAGCGTACAGCCCGGCTCGTTTTACGGCATTCACCACCGCACGTGGGGTGATGGTCGCCCCGGTGAACTGGTCGAACTCGCCGCCATCTTTCTTCACCGCAAACGCGGTATCACCTTCGCCATGGATCACTTTACCGGCAAAGTGCAAAATCCAGTCGCTCAGACGGGTTTCAATTTTATCGCCAAGACCCGGCGTTTCATGGTGTTCCGTCACGCGGGTGCCCAGTATGGTGCCGGAAAAATCACTGCCCACAAGCAGCTGAATGGCACCGGAATAGCCGTCAGGCGCCGTCGCTTCCATCACCGCGCCAACCGGTTTATCCCCTTTGCGGGCAATAAAGAGGCGGTGCGGGCCTTTCCCAAGCTGCGGCGCGTCTACCACAAAGCAGCTTTTTTGCAGGTCGTTATCGTAGAATTCCGCCGGGATCACCTGATCGAACAGCGCCTTTTGCTGCTTCGAGGCCTGCTCTTCGATGGTCGTTTTGGTCAGCGCATTAACCAGCGCCGTCAGCCCTGTCAGGACCGCGGCGAAGACAGCCAGCGTGACGCCGTGTTTTTGCATCGTTTTGAACATGGCGAGACCCTTAGCGATGACCGTACACGCGCGGACGCGTGTAATAGTCGATGAGCGGAACGGTAATGTTGGCAAGCAGGACGGCAAAAGCCACGCCGTCCGGGTACCCGCCAAAGCTGCGGATGAGCCAGACCAGCAGGCCTGCCAGCGCGCCGAAGATCAGGCGCCCGCGGTTAGTCGTTGAGGCCGTCACCGGATCCGTCAGGATAAAGAAGGCACCCAGCATGGTCGCCCCGGAGAGCAGGTGCAGCTGCGGGCTGGCCAGTGATTCAGGAGAGAATACCCAGCCCAGCGTGGCGCAGACCGCCAGCGTCACGAGGAAGCTGACCGGAATATGCCAGCGGATGGCTTTCTGCTGCAGCAGGAACAGGCCGCCCAGCAGATACGCCAGGTTGACCCACTGCCAGCCAGCTCCCGCCAGTACGCCGCTGTAGATGGCGGATTTCATGATCTGCTCAACGCTGTGCCCGGCATGCAGGGACGTTTTAAAGGTATCAAGCGGCGTCGCCTGGCTGATCCCGTCCACGCCCATGCGCAGCGCGTTCATATCCGCACCGAGTGCCGTATGACCGGTAAAGATCACGTGCAGAGCATCCATGAAGCCCGGAACCGTGGCCGCAATCTCGTGCGGTGGCAGCCAGCTGGTCATCTGTACCGGGAAGGAGATCAGCAGCACCACGTAGCCAATCATCGCCGGGTTAAACGGGTTATGGCCCAGTCCACCATACAGCTGTTTGGCAATGATCACGGCAAACACGGTGCCGAGGACCACCATCCACCATGGGGCAAACGGCGGGATACTGATCGCCAGCAGCAGCCCGGTCAGCAGCGCGGAGTTATCGGCCAGAATGCGGGAGACCGCCGCCTTGCGCAGCTTAAGGACAAGGGCTTCCGCCGCTAAGGCGCTGGCACAGCCCAGGATTATCTGGAACAGGGTTCCCCAGCCGAAAAACCAGCACTGAACGGCAATGCCCGGCAGCGCCGCCAGGCAGACCAGCATCATAATGCGCGATGTCTGGCGCTGATTGTGGGTGTAAGGGGAGCTTGCGATTCTGAAAACCATTTAATCCTCGTTAACTGCTTGCTGTGCGGCTTTCTTTGCCTGAACGCGCGCAATGGCGGCGGCGACGGCGGCTTTGCGCGGGTCATCGTTGGCGGCCTGCGGTTGCTCATCCTGCTGCGCCGCTTTGCGTGCTTTAGCGCGGGCAATCGCCGCTTCGACGGCGGCTTTACGCGGATCGACCGGCGCGTCGGGTTCTGCGGTTGGCGTCTGCTGCGCCGCTTTGCGGGCTTTGGCACGGGCAATCGCTGCCTCAACGGCCGCTTTGCGAGGGTCGACCGCTTCCTGCTCAACCACCACGTTCTGTTCGCCGGCTTTGCGCGCTTTGGCGCGGGCTATCGCCGCCTCAACGGCGGCTTTACGCGGGTCGATCTCCGTCTCTGCCTGGCCCGTTTGCGCTTTTTCAGCCTGACGGGCGCGAGCCTGAGCTTTACGCGCTTCACGCGCCGCAATGGCTTCGCTGTTGTCCGGCTTCTCGCCGGCCGAGATCACCACAGGCTGCGCCGCGGTCGCTTTTTTCTCGCGAACGCGGGCCAGTGCGGCATTAATCGCATCCTGATCTTTCTCGCCGGGCTGAACGGCGGCCTGCTTATGGCGCTCCTGACGGGCGATTTTTTCACGCTCCAGTCGCGCCTGGCGCGCTTCAAAGCGTGCCTTGGCTTCCGCCGCGCGTTTTTCTTCCATGGAGATGGCATAAATTTCCGCCTTCTCCTGGCGGAAATACTGCACCAGAGGAATGTTGCTAGGGCAGACCCAGGCGCAGGCGCCGCATTCGATGCAGTCGGCCAGGTTATGGGCTGTCGCCTTGTCGTGCAGCTGGCCTTTGCTGTACCAGTACAGCTGCTGCGGAAGCAGATCCGCCGGGCAGGCGTCGGCACAGGCGCTGCAGCGAATACAGCCTTTTTCTTCCTGCTCTTCACCCATCTCGGTCGGGGAAGGGGCGAGCAGGCAGTTGGTGATTTTGACTACCGGCACATCGAGCCACGGCAGGGTAAAGCCCATCAGCGGGCCGCCCATGATCACCATCTGGTCGCTGGACGGGCAAAACTCAGCCTGCTCCAGCAGGTGACGCACCGGCGTACCCAGACGCGCCCAGACGTTGCCCGGACGAGAGACCGCTTCCCCGGTCAGCGTTACCACGCGCTCGGTCAGCGGCTCGCCGTCGATCACCGCGCGCTTCACGGCGTACGCGGTCCCGACGTTCTGCATCAGCACGCCGATATCTGAAGAGCGTCCGCCGTGCGGAACCTGCTTACCGGTGAGAATTTGCGTCAGCTGTTTAGCACCGCCAGAGGGGTATTTGGTCGGGATAACGCGCAGGCTAATATCGTGACTGCCCGCCAGCACGGCGCGCAGCATTGATATAGCCTGCGGTTTATTGTCTTCGATACCAATCAGCACTTCTCGCGGCTGCAGAATGTGCGCGAGGATGCGGATGCCTTCCACCACCTGGGCGGCGCAGTCCTGCATCAGACGATCGTCGGCGGTGATGTACGGTTCGCATTCGGCGGCGTTGATAATCAGCGTCTGAATGTTATCGCCACCGCCGCGCAGCTTGACGCCGGTCGGGAAGCCTGCGCCACCCAGGCCAGCAACGCCGAACTGATGAATGCGTTCGATAAGCGCCTCGCGGCTGCGGGAGCGGTAGTCACTCCAGCCATCGCGGTCGATCCAGCGGTCTTCGCCGTCGGCTTCAATAATCACGCTCAGCTCTGCGAGCGCTGACGGATGCGCCACCGTATGAGGCGCGATAGCGACCACCTTACCGGAGGTGGGGGCGTGCACCGGCAGCATACGTCCGCGACCAAAGGTCAGCGGCTGGCCGCGAAGAACCGTATCGCCTTCTTTCACGCACAGCTCACCCTCAGCGCCAATGTGCTGCTTGAGCGGCATGACGAAACGGGTCGCCAGCGGAATTTGACGCAGCGGCGTGCCGTTAGACTGGGTTTTCATCTCCGGTGGGTGAATACCGCCGTCAAAGTCCCAAATCTTCTCTTTTCTGAAAGCAGAAAATAACTTAAGCATGTTGTTCCACAGGAATATTGCGAACCGGAATGGTCTGAAGATCCCATTTCCAGCTTTCGGTAGTCGTTTCAACCGGGCGCAGCTCGATACATTGCGTCGGGCAGGGGGCTACGCAGAGGTTACAGCCGGTGCACAGGTCCGCCACCACGGTGTGCATGGCGCGCGTTGCGCCAACAATGGCGTCGACCGGGCAGGCCTGAATACATTTGGTACAGCCGATGCAGTTCGCTTCGTCGATCACGGCCAGCGCGCGGACCGGCTCCTGCACGTCCGCGTCGCCATCAACCGGCTGCGGATCAACGTTAAGCAGGGCTGCAATTTTCAGCATGACTGCTTCGCCGCCGGGGGCGCAGCGGTTAATTTTTTCGCCCTGGATGCCTACCGCTTCAGCGTAAGGGCGGCAGCCCGGGTAGCCACACTGCCCGCACTGGCTTTGCGGCAGAAGCTCATCAATTTTCTCAACAACGGGATCGTCCTCTACCGCGAAACGGCGGGAGGCGTAACCCAGGATAAGGCCAAACACCAACCCCAGGACGCTGATAGAGGCGATGGCAATCCAGATAGCATTCATTACAACTTCACCAGACCACTAAAGCCCATAAAGGCCAGAGACATTAAACCGGCGGTGACCAGCGCAATCGCGTTACCGCGGAAGGGCGCAGGAATATCCGCTGCTGCCAGGCGCTCGCGAATAGAGGCAAACAGCACCATGACCAAAGAGAAACCGACAGCCGCAGAAAAACCATACAGCGCCGATTGCATAAAGTTATGACCCAGGTTGATGTTCAGCAGCGCCACGCCGAGAACGGCGCAGTTAGTGGTGATCAGCGGCAGGAAGATACCCAGCAGGCGATAGAGCGCCGGGCTGGTTTTGCGCACCACCATTTCGGTAAACTGCACCACCACCGCGATAACCAGAATAAAGGCCAGCGTACGGAGATAGGTTAACCCCAGCGGGATGAGGATCCAGGTATCAATCCACCATGCGCAGATGGACGCCAGCGTCATGACGAAGGTCGTCGCCAGCCCCATACCCATTGCCGTTTCCAGCTTTTTGGAAACGCCCATAAACGGGCACAGGCCAAGGAACTTCACCAGAACGAAGTTGTTAACCAGCACGGTGCCGACAAAGAGCAGTAAGTAATCGGTCATTATTTAGCCTGAAATAAAAAAGCCGCCTATTATCGGACAAACCCAGGCAGGCGACAACAGGTTATCTGTAGGGTTATTACGGGTTCACGAAGGTGTTTTTCACCCGCGTCGAACGCTTGAAGTAGGGCACCAGCAGCGCCGCGGCCAGCAACGGGAAAAGCAGCTGACGAACGGCCAGCGCGTCTGAAACGGGCGAAAAAGCAAACGCCTTCACCGCCAGCAGGACCGAAACCAGCAGCCAGATAATGTAGTGCTTAGGCACATTCTTACGGCGCTTAAAGAAGGCGATGGTCAGCCACAGCGTGTAGTACCACATCCCGATCGCGAAAACGAACGACACAAACCACAAAGCAATATTAAGCACGCTTTGCGACAACAGGGTCTGAATGGCGTGAGGGGTAATCAGTGCGGTGGTATAAAGCAGCAGCGCAAGTGATGCGCTTAATAAGGCAACCAGCAGCCATGCCAGTGGGGCGATTAACCAGCCTCCAATGCGTTCTCCAGGCGTTGCGGTCATGAACTCTCCCATAATCTGCGCGAAATGTTGTACAGCCAGTTGGCAGGGCGGAGAGTATATAACATTTCGCGCGGATGGCTACTTTCTTATAAAACGTAACGCCACACGGACTTTGGCACTTCGCCGACGTTGAACAAACGGCCACCGGAGACCAGCTCCGCACGGCGATGGTCAGCGGCGCGATACATATTAATGATTTCCTGATTATCCGACAGGGTGTAGTTCAGATGGTCAAACAGTTTTTCCAGGCTCTCAAGCGAATTGATCTTGCGAAATTTTAATAAATAGTCCTGAACTGTCATATTAATAAGTTTCCATATAAAAGTGAGTAATACCAGTTAAGGTAATTCGTTCGAATAATAAACGGATTAATAAAGACGTAAACAGCCCACTCAGGTAACGCGACGAAATTAGGAGTTTTCTTTGCTGAAATTCAGGCATCAGACGATGCCTGGAAGAGAAGGTTAACCGTGTTCACCAGGGCTGGCAATAAGTAACTGACATATTATGTCACTCTTTATTGCAGTAACCGGTTACTTAG